>JBDTMQ010000502.1:0-5193 GCA_039934155.1 Acidobacteriota bacterium
CTTTGGCGTCGATCTGCCCGGTCCAGCCCTTCACCAAAACACCGCCGCCCTTGACGCCTACGGAATCATTCTCTTGCGCACAAATAGTCGAAAGCCCGATCACAAACACCGAAAACATCAGCAGTAAGACTTTATTTTTCATAATGCCGACACATTACCATTAACGAACCGACGTAATCAATCGCCGCCTCGGTGCGAAATACCCGCGGTCGAAACGTCAGCGCTTTGACCGGTAAAGACGTACCCGCACGGAGGCGTTTAAGAAATGTTAAGTTTCATCATCAGCATGATCTTTGCCGGCGACGATCGGATCTTCGGTTGGGACAAAGCGCAGGAGATCAGGTCGGGCAAGCCGTGAGTCTCGATTCGAGCGGTCAACCCTCGGCTCTTGAGATCTGTCGGACTGAGCGAAGCGGAATAATAAGGGCCGAACTCGCTGGCGGATGTCGGTTTGAGGTTAACCCGACGGCGGTCCGGTTTGCTGCAACGTCGCGAGAAAAGTGAGAAAGGTCCATCGGTGTCGTATTACTCTTGCAACAATCTGCAACGCCTGATACAATTCCGATACGTTCGTTGCCGCTCGCGAACGCCCACCGACGATGGATCACGACGACACTAAAGAGTCCTATTACGACGCCGGCCGTTACGACACCGCGGCCGGCTGGGACGGCACAAGCCGCGGCAAAAAGGCCGATCCACCGCCACCGCGAAAGGCGCCGCTTTTTGCGCTCGCCGGCGAAGAGGAAGTCGGTCTTTCGACGCGGCCGCTCAAGCCGCTTTTCGGCGATCTGTGGGGAGAACGCGAGATAGCGGTGCTCGCCGGTGAAACGGGCGTTGGAAAAAGCGTGCTGACGGTTCAGCTTGCCGAGCTGCTGGCCCGCGGCCGTCTTTCGCCGACGCTTTCGCCAAAACGCGTGATCTATGTCGATTTCGAGCACACGACCAGCCAGTTCGAAGACCGCTACTGCTCACCTCGCCGGCCCGGTCACACCGCCCGCCGGGTACGCTTTCAATTCTCGAAAAAGTTCCAGCGTGTCGTGCCGCGTTTTGACCAGACGCCCGAGAAAAAGTTCGGCCGCGACGTCGGACGTTACTTCTGCAACGAGCTCGGCCGCGCCATTGACGAATTCGATGCCCACATCGCCATTGTCGACAATCTATCGTTCCTGATGATGGGCGGCGGCGGCAGCCGTGCGGCCGAACAGGCAATGCTTGCGCTGCGGCTGATCACGCGGACGTTCACTTATCCGGTCTCGATACTCGTCACCGCGTGTCTTCGCGACCGGCGTGTTCCGCGACCGATAGAGCTTCGCGATTTGGCCTGTAGCAGCCGCATCGCCGAGCTCGCCGACAGCGTCTTCGCCCTCGGCCGCAGCACGGCGGGCGACGACCTTCGCTATCTGAAGCACCTTAAATCGCGCACCGCCGCTCTGACGCTCACCGGCCAGAACACGCCCGTCCTCCGGCTCTCACGCCTTGCCGAACCGCCCTCGATCACTAACGCCGGGTTCACGCCGGATGGATCTCTATCCACCACTCGCCATTTACAATTGACTGCTGGGTCGCCTTTGCCCTTCCTCGGCCTGACACACATCGGCTTCTCTGACGAATCCGTCCACATCTACGATCCCGTCAAACAGGCCCAACTCGACGACCGCGAAGTACGACGAAAACTCCGCCGCTCAGAGAATATCGTCGAGATCGTAATGTCCCCCGAATACCAACGCTACCTCAACCGCTGACCCCGCCCACACAACGACAACAACCGCCTCCAGTTCATCCTGAGTGCAACAGAACATTAGCCGCGAGTGATAAGCTTGTTGAGCGATACCGAAAAAAAGCGCTTGCGCGTCTACCGCGATGACTCGAGTGGAGTAGAATGTGGCTCTTATGACAGCAGAAGAATTTCGACAACTTGCTTTGAGTTTTCCAGGAGCGGAAGAGAGTTCGCATATGGGGCATCCGGATTTTCGGGTGAAAGGGAAGATCTTCGCGACGCTCAATGGCGATCTGACCGAAGGGATGGCTAAGCTCACGCCCGACCAGCAGGCCGACCTCATGACGAGATACCCGGCCGCCTTTCGCCCCGCGTCCGGCAAATGGGGCAGCTCCGGCGCGACCATGATCACCCTCGCCCTAGCCACGCCCGACCCAACAGGCGAGGCACTTACCCTCGCCCACCAGAACATCTCTTCTAAACCCTCTTAAACTAGAAACTAGAAACTACAAAACCCCTTGCCGCCCTGACCCTCACCGGCCAGAACAAGACCAACTCGACGACCGCGAAGTACGACGAAAACTCAGCCACTTAGAGAATATCGTCGAGATCGTCATGTCCCCCGAATACCAACGCTACCTCAACCGCTGACCCGCCCGCCACCTCGAACCTTGACCTTCCGCTATTCGTAATGCATCGTTCGCGATTCATCATTTTCCCCACTCCTGTCGAGAGAGTGTTGGAAGTATTTGGAACGGGGATCTTTCGACGCCGAGTTGATCTTGACACCAACTTGATTGTGCATCACTATGGTGATATCTTCACCGTTCTGGTGAGAATGTCACCAGTTAGATGCACTACGATGAAACGAGCCTCTAAAGGCGATACGACCTCAGACCGACTGACGATAACCCTCGGGGCTGGACAGCGCGAGAGAATTGAGTCAATTGCTAGCGAACGCCGGACTTCTGCAGCCACGATTATCCGGTGGGCGTTGGACGAATACATCGAAGCTCACCCGGTCAGTAAGCGCGGCCGCTCGAGGTTGGGTGACTTGGATGACCGGATGCGGAAAATGACATGAGCGAGAAAAACTTAAAGCCTTTGGGTCGGTCTGAAGTGGGTTCAGTAGCCGCAAGGATCTTTGCTACCATGGCCGAAGCGGCGAGAGACCGGGGGCCAGTTTCTGGTTGGACGCACAATTTTTACCGCTACCCGGCCCGCTTCTCACCCACATTCGCCGCGGCTGCGATTGAGTGCTTCTCAAAGCCAGGCGGTGTGATCGCCGATCCCTACATGGGCGGTGGCACCACAATCGTCGAGGGCATGGTGGCCGGGAGAAACGTCCTTGGCAACGACCTAAACTCTCTTGCAGCTTTTGTCACCAAGGTCAAGATAACGCCGCTCGGTGACGACGAAGTATCTGCGATCAATGCGTGGGCCGCACAGGAGATTCCGGGTTTTAAATATCGTGTGCCAGCGGACGACGTAAGGCCTTTCATCGACCAAACGAAGATTCGAAATCTGTCACTTGTTCGTGGTCGGTTTATAAAGAAGGCGGTGGGGGCGGCACTCACGTCGATTGCTAACCTTCCGACGACTAACGCCCAAGATTTCGCTAGATGCGCGGTTCTGCGCGCAGCTCAATGGGCATTAGACGGTCGGTCACGTCATACCCCATTGGGTGACTTTCGTGCCAAGCTAGCCCGTGTAATTCTGGAAATGGTGGAAGCGATTGCTCTATTCGCAGTTAAGACAGCGCATAGTGGGGGAAGTGCGAGGCTTTTCAATGTGGATGCGGGCGTATTGCATCAAACGCCGTTCTTTCCGGAAAGCGGCGTCGATCTGGTAGTCACTAGCCCGCCTTATCCAGGCGTGCATGTACTCTACCATCGGTGGCAGGTTGATGGTCGTCGAGAGACACCCGCGCCCTACTGGATCGCCGGGTGTAACGATGGTCAGGGGGCGTCCTTTTATAATTTCGGAGACCGGCGGCAAGGTGCGGCTGACAAATATTTCCGCAAATCAGTTGAAACGCTCCGGGCGGTCCGGGCCGTTATGCGAAATGGGGGTTATATGGTTCAGATGGTGGCGTTCAATAAGCCTGAAGAACAGCTGACGCGATATCTCGAGAACATGGAAAGCGCAGGCTTCGTGGAAGCGCGCTTTCGTCAGAGTAGAATCTGGCGGCAGGTGCCGCAAAGGAAGTGGCACGCAACTTATAGAGGTCAAACCGAGGCGGCCAACGAAGTGGTACTTATCCACCGTGCAGCTTGAAGAAATTGAATACTAATCCCCACTCTCATCGAGCTTTGCCGCCTTCCGCTGTAGTTCGGACATCTCCTCGGCTACCCTAAGCTGTACCTGTGCGACGCGGCAGCGTTCCTGCTCCATCGCCTCCGTTTCCGACTCGTCTGCCTGCTGGTCGGCAGGAAGTTGCAATATGGCATGGTATCCGATCCAAACCTGATAGTTCTCATCAAAAAGCCCGGCAAGGGCCTTTGACTTTGCGTTCATTCGCTCGAGGCGCTCGACGTAAGGACCGTAGCCGGTGGAGTAGTACACCACGGTTTTGTCACTGGATTTTAAAACCTTGTATGCCGCCTCCGATTTTTTGATTCGCGATGCTCCCTCATGCTGCGGCCATAACTGCATCCATATGTCGACGTCTTCGCCCTTATCGGGACTGATCGGCAATACCTCGAAGTCAGGGACCCTTCCTCTTCTTCCCTTGTCCCCGGCGTCAACGGGCGGGGTGACCTCGTAGCCTATAGCTGACCGCAACTCGCCGCCGTTAGGCGTTCGCAAAACTGCTGTGACCGTGCCGCTGTCTCCTATTTTTGCGCTCTCGGCTGCACGTAGGCGCCACTGTTTTCTGCCCGCGGTCAACGCGGACACCGATGCCACTTCGACCTTGTGAGGCTCGAACTCAAGACTGATAAGACCTTCTGAATCGAACATTGCGTCCGCGTCCGTCTCTACCCGCACCTTTGACCTACCGTTGAGGCGGACTTTCGACAATTCCTCCGGCGACACGATCTCCCAGCGTGTGACGTCGGGATATGGCTTAGTCGGCAGTGGAGAAGGCTTCCCTCGGCCGCCACCCTCGCCTCCCCCGCCGCCTTCAATACCTTCTCCGCCAGGTCCACCTTCCTGCTCGCCGCCCGGGTCTTCTGACTCTCCATCAGCGGTTCTGGAGAACCCCGCGTCTCGAAGCAAGCGCGTGATCTGCTTCTTGACCTTGTCGTTAGTAGTTTGATTCCCGCGATTAATCAGTCGATCAGCGAGCCCCTGCTCGATTTCTTTCAGTCGTCCGTCGTCCTTGAGCATGCCTGCGAGTGTGGTCATGAGATTGTCAAGTTGCGGCCCCTCCTTAAACCCCTCGCGCGTGGTGGTGAACAGCTCGCGGCGTACTCGGCGATCGCTCCGGCTGGCGTCGAGATGCACCACGATGTGTCGTGAAAGCATTCCCAACC
>JBDTMQ010000503.1:0-8885 GCA_039934155.1 Acidobacteriota bacterium
AATGTCGATCGATGACTCGATGCTGACAGAGATCGACGATCGGGTCCGGGACACGTTTCCGGTCCTGGTTCGAGATACAGGCGAGCTGGGCGACGTCGTGCTGATCGAGATCGAGGCGGAAGAGGCTGAGGACAAGATCTATTGCTATGGCAGCACGCCCGACAAGCTGGTCGTCTGCCACAACGTAAAGATCGCCGACTATAATTTATGACGTTCATAGATCACTTAAAAGGAAATTCGCCCGAAAATAAGATTCTCGAGGTCGCTTTCGGCATGCACGTAATTGAGGGCGACCTGGCCAAGTCTGAGGTCGTGGGCTCCGACCCGACTCATATCGTCACGATCCAGCAAATGCTCGGTGACGCATTCGGCCGCGGCTGGAAAGGCGTCAAGGGCCTGTGGTTTCGCGGTGTTAATCGCGATTCGACCAAATATAAATTCTATCCTGGCATCATGTCGCCCGGCGACGGCGACAGCGTTCAGGGCGTCGATTCTGTATTTGATGACGACACTCCGCACTCGAATACCGCGTGGATCCGGGTCGAGCTGCCGAACGGTTCGGAAACCGGCATTCCCGATTTCAACACAAAGGACAATCCTCCGACGGGACTCACCGGGATCTACGAGTGCCAACTCGGCGACGTTTACGACAGCGACGGCGATGTGGCTGAGGCGGACGTTCTGATCACCAATCCGGCAGATGTGCTGGCTTTCGGATGTCGTGAGATTCGGCGTTATCCGGCTACACGCGTTGACTGGGACTCACTGAATGACCTTCGGTCGGCCTGTGATACCACCGAAACACCCGATTACACGACCTTGCCCGAGGGCGTCGGCCTGACCGCCAGATATTATGACGGCGACAATTTTGACACGCTCAAAAGCGTCAGGGTCGATCCGGTGATCCAATTCGATCCTTCGACGGGAGCCCCGGCTCTTGACATAAGCCCCGACGATTTCTCAGCTCGTTTTGAAGGCAAGATCAAAGCGAAATACACCGAGACCTATACTTTCTATCTAACGCACGATGCCGGCGGCCGTCTGTGGATCAATAATCTCACTACGCCGCTGATCGACGAGTGGGGATCGATCGGTTCGCACTCGGCGACGATCGCTCTCACGGCCGATCAGTTTTACGACATCAAGATCGAGTGGTTTGACAACAGTGGGTCGGCAGATCTGAAACTCGAGTGGCAAAGCACAAGCCAGCCGATCCAAGTGGTGCCGCAGGACCGCTTGTACCCAAAGAATGAGGCCAAAAAGAAATTCGAGTGTCACGCTGCGTTCGTCACACCGACGAATTTCGACCAGTTTCTCCGGTCGATATTGTTCACCTGCAACGGTGCATTTCAGAACGTCAACGGAAGGCTGAGGTTCTTTACTCTCGATGAAACGACACCCGAGTTCGACTTTGACGAGACGAATATCGTCAAAGGCACGTTTTTGTTCTATCCGCGGTTCTCACAGCAAGAGCTTTTAAGCCTGCCGAATCGCGTTATCGCTGACGGCCGCGACCTGAATTCACGGTACCTGGAAAAGTTCGATCCGCAGGTCTTTTACGATCTGCCCGAGCTGCAGGACGCCGCCGGCCGGATCATCGAAGAGACGATCGCCGTCGGAAATACGACACGCTGGCAGGCCCTCAAGAATCTGGCTCATTATGCAAAGGTCCGTACGGCACCGACAATGTGTGAATTTGAGGGAATGCCGCAAACGCTGCCGGTCTTACAGGGCGATAAGGTAACCGTCACGCATTCTCTGCCGAACTGGACCGAAAAGGAATTTCTCGTGCTCGAGGCGACAGATAAATCGATCGACTCGTCGCCGGACGAGCGGATCTTCAAACTTTTAGTGTGGGAATAAATGGTTGACTGGGTCAAAAAACAGATCATTCCGCGGGCCGACCTTATCGCCTGGCATCATCACGTGCCCGGCGAATCGGCGAATAATATCGCCTACGATTATTCGGGAGCCGACCGCTATATATTTTGCACGGCCGGTGCCGGAGCTCCGGTGATCCAGGCGAACCTTCTCAACGGGCAGTCGGGCTGGTATTTCGACGGGACAAAGGATCCGCTTGCCCGCAGCGTATCGGTCACGCCAAAGCATATCTTTATTCTAGCGGCTGCCAACGAGGCGACATTTGCGACCTACCGCGGCCTTTTGTCGGGTGTTACGACTGGAGATATTCTGGTGGGCGACTCGGGCACCAACAAATTCTACAATCTGTATGGCGGCTCGTCGATGGTCTATAAGAAGTCGGGCGTCCAGCACGATCTGAATGCAATGCTTGCCCCGATGTCCGGTAATTTTGAGCTGATCGAAGTTTCGTGGGTTGACGGCTTTCCATCTAACGGCATCCAGGTCGGCCAGCAGAAAGGCGATACATCGCGTAAATTCAAGGGCTGGTGGATCGACCAGCAGCTGTATTCGACCGTTCAGGGTGAACTTCCCGTCGAACGCATATACCGCTATTACGCGATGCGGTATCAGGTCTGGCAAAAGAGCACGTCGGGCCTCTATGTATTTCCCTTTGCAGCCAACAGGACCCGGTCTGAGGAACGCGATCGTGAGCACTATCTAAGTGAACCATACGACGGCGATCCGAAGGCACTGGTCCGCGGCGGGTTCGAAGGCCGCTACAGTCTGCCTTTCATGCTGCGTGAGCAGGAAGAATTTATTGCGGCTAAGGCTTTCTTCGATCAACACTATCCTCTCGGCAAGTTCGTCTTTAGGGATTACCGCTACTATCCTTATAAAGAGATCACAGGCCGGTTCGCCTCGCCGTTCAGGGAACAGGGCAGCGACGTTACATATAGATTCAACTACTCGTTCGACATTGCCGAAACGACCTGATAGGTTTTGATCGGATCACAAGTGAACTGTACATGACCAAGAGGTCACCCGAAGAATTAAGAGCTGAGAGCTTGAGATCAGGCGCCATGATACGGAAGGGGAGCGAGGCCGAGTTGCGGGGGATCGAAGAGCTCTCGAAGCGTCGGTTCTCCTTGGAGCAGATGCGCACGGCCGTCAAAAGACATCATCGCGAATCTGCCCAGATGTGGAACCAGGGACCGACACCATTCACTGACATCCCACCGGATAAAGAATGTTGACTGTGTCAAAATTAAATTCCAGACATTATCGTCTTTGATTACGCAAAATTATCGCATTTGCCCGCACAAAAAAAGAAAAAACTTTTGGCGCCCCTTTCGAGCAGTCAGTTCTGCTAAATTGTCAAAGATCAAAGACGGCACATTGTAGCATATATGCAACGAGACAAGCGAGAAGTTTTATGCCCGACCCCGACCTGTAGCGAGGTGATTATTTTCAACTTGTCGCATTTCCCTCTTGCTGACGCGCGGGGTTGGGCAGTGGAATTTCTACTCTCCGCGATCGAGTATCCAAAATTCTACGACACACCTTTTTCGCGGTCCCAGCTTCCCTGCAGTTTTCTGATCACGACGATCTGGCCGCCGTGGTGAGCGTTGTGCACGATCATATTCGAGATGACGTCGAGCCACGGCCATTCGTTTCGCGGGGGTGCCGGCTCATTCAGCTTGGCATCGTCGGCAGCGTTAAGCATCGCCCGCCATTCCGCCATTGTCGCGCCAAATTGCTGTACGGCCTGCCGCCAGCTCTCTTCGGTCACATCGCCGGCTGAGAATGTCTCATCGTTCGATTCGATATCGTTTTCGACAGATTCGCCCTTGAACCGGCGAAGATAGGCGTTGTTGTAATAGTCGAGATGGCTGATTATTTCCCAGATCGAATTGTCGATACCCTCGGGCCGCCACACCGACTGCCCGGCGGTGAGCCCGGCGATCGCATTCTTGAGCGCCACAAACCACCCGTTCTCATCGTAAGACGCCGTAAACTGCTCGCTTAATAATTCGTTTAGTTTCATTTGAAATTTCCCTGCGATATTTTCCTGATAGTTGACGCTCAGCCCCGGTTTTTACATAATCATCGGCACATCAACCCAATCCGAGTGGAGCAAAATATGATACGCAAAATAGTTCATTTCCTTGCCGTTTGCTCGGCCGGCATTATCACCGGCGGCCAGTATGTGGTCTCGTTCGATTACGGCACGACCGGAATGAGTGCATCATTTTATACTGAAAAGATGCAGTATGCGATACATCACATCGGCACGCCGCTATTCGGGATGCTGATCGCGGCTACGCTGCTTCATATCATTGCGGCTGTTATGTATTTTAAGGCAGACCGCCGGACGTGTTATCTGCTGGCCGGTGCGGGCGCATGTTTTCTGGTCGGCGGTCTGATCACGAAATTCGGCAATATTCCGCTGCTTGATATGATCGATACCTGGAACGTTAGCTCACCGCCGGCTAATTGGCTCGAGATCGCTGAGCAGTGGTACAGGTTTCACACGGTGCGGATCGCGGTCGATCTGGCGGGTCTTGTGCTGGCCGTATTTTCGGCCTTTACTCGCAGAGATTAAGGGTGGCCTGTGGTTTTGCACTCACCAGCCGCCGTGTATCTTCCAGCGGTCGACCACCTCGCCATTTTCGACGACGTTGTAATGAGAATGCTGGGCAGGCGTCAGACACGAGTGATTTGCGAGGACCTGGAGACGGTCGCCTACCTTTAGACGGTCAAAAACCGGCGATCCGGCGGCCTCGATCTCGCCATGTTCTTGAGACATCCCTGTAACGCGCATTCCAGTCTCGGCGCCTTCCGGATCTAAGACGCGGCCGTAGCCGCAGCCCGGATCGATCGCGACCGGCCCGCGGTCTTTTGACAGGGCGACCGCACCGGCATCTACTACAAGCTTGCTTTTGCCTTTATGCACAATGGCCGTCAGCACCGTGAGGGCCGTGTCTTCGAACGAACAGCTGCCAAGCGTCGCCTGAAAATTGTCAAAAAAAATATAATTGCCGGGCCGCATCTCGTCGATGCCGTCTAGGTTATCGATCGTCGACATCGTCGGCGTCGAGCCGATGCTGACCGTCGGCACCTCGATACTATGGCTTCGAAGCCGCTCGGAAAGTTCGACCATAATATCGCGTTCGTGGCGGGCGACATCGAGAACCTGTTCTTTGTTTTGGACATCGTATGAATGCCCGGCGTGTGTGAGAATGCCGGCAAAATCGAGATTCGCTGCGTCCGTGATCAGCCGCGGAATCTCGATCGCTTCGGCGGTGTGCGGTTCGACACCGACACGGTGCGTGCCCGAATCGATCTTTACGAATACGTCAAATTTTACGCCCGCTTTTCCCGCAGCTTCGTCCAACGCTTTTATAGTTGCGGCATCGTCTGTCAGCAGGTTTAGCTTTACGCCGCTTTGCAGAATTTCGATGGCCGCCGCAAACTTTCCACGCTCGATCGGCACAGCATACGTGATGTCCGTAAAGCGATTTTCCGCAAAAGCCCTCGCCTCGGCCAGTGTCGAAACCGTCACCGCACCACTGTGTCCGGCCGTCTGGATCCGCGCGACCTCAACACACTTATGCGTTTTTATATGCGGCCGCAAGCGGACATTGTTGCGGCGTGCCGTCTCGCTCATCCGCTCGGCATTGCGACGAACACGGGCGAGGTCAAGCAACAGACATGGAGTGTTAAGGTCGTTCACGTTAGTCAAAATACTATCACTTAACAACCTTTGGCTCGAAAGACGCCACGAGATGACGTCTTGACGTTATAACGTCATAACGTTTATAATGTCGTGTATGGCCACCCAACTTAAACGTGCGACGATATACATTCGCCCGGACATACATCAGGCGCTCAAACTTAAATCTGCGGTCACAAATCAAAGCATTTCTGACCTTGTGAATGAGGCCCTGCTTACAACTCTTAGCGAGGATGAAGAGGACTTGCGAGCCTTTGAGGAACGCGCCGGCGAGCCTCTTATGAGCTATGAAGAACTGCTGACAAAGTTAAAGGCTGATGGCAAAATATAGCGTTCTCTACACGGAGACCTTTTATAAGAGCCTAAGATCGATTTCAAAAAAGGACGTCAAGCGAATACTTAGCAAGACCATTGCTCTGGCGGACGACCCGCGACCGATGGGCTGCCAAAAACTCTCCGGGCGGGAGAGATACCGGATCAGACAAGGCGACTATCGCATTCTTTATTCTATCGAAGACGATCGACTTATAGTCGTTGTTGTTAAGGTCTGCCATCGACGGTAGGTTTACGATCGATGAAGCGCGTGAAGTAGATCCGAATCGTTTACTGGATCGACGATAAGCCTTGATCTTTTTTGGTGTTCTTTTGTGTTTATTCATGCTGTTTCGTGGTTATGCTCTGAAGAGTTGGAACCACGAAAAACCACGAAATGGCGTAGTCGAGAAGCTAAGCCGTTTTAAGACTCTGGCCGTTCGATCAAGCGTAAGTCTCAACTCAAATTAATTTCCGGGCTTTCTTCACGACATTCTCGACCGTAAACCCGTAATCACGGAACACATCTTCGGCCGGGGCAGATGCGCCGAAGCGGTCGACGGACAGCGTGTCGCCGCCGTCGCCGACGTATTTTGCCCATCCGAGTGAAACGCCGGCCTCGATCGCGAGGCGGGCGGTCACTTTTGCCGGCAGTACGGATTCTTTGTATCGAGGCGACTGCTCGTCGAAGAATTCCCAGCACGGCATCGAGACGACGCGGGTCGGTGTACCGGCGGCGTTCAGGCGTTCACGGGCTTCCATTGCGAGGCCGATCTCAGAGCCGGTAGCGATCACGATCAACCGCGGAGCAGTCTTGCCGCCGCTTTTCGATTCGGCTTCGGCCAGAACATATGCGCCCTTGTGCAGGCCGTCAGCCTTTGCAAATTTCTTGCGATCGATGACCATCACCTTTTGCCGCGAAAGCGCAAAGGCTGTCGGCCCTGTTTCCCTTAAAAGGGCCGCACGCCATGCTTCGCGCGTTTCGTGGGCGTCACACGGTCGGATCACGGCCAGATTCGGTATCGCGCGCAGGGCGGCCAGATGCTCGACCGACTGGTGCGTCGGGCCGTCCTCGCCGAGTCCGATCGAATCGTGTGTGAATACAAAAAGCACGCGGATGTGCGAGAGCGCCGCCAGGCGTATGGCGGGACGCATGTAATCTGAGAAGGTTTGGAACGTGCCGCCGAACGGGATCAGGCTGCCGTAAAGCGCCATGCCGTTCATCGTCGAACCCATCGCATGCTCGCGTATGCCGAAATGGATGTTGCGGTTAGCGTAACGGCCGGCCTCAAAATTTGACGACGATTTGATATAGGTGTTATTCGAAGGCGTCAGGTCGCCAGAGCCGCCGATCATTTGCGGTATGGTGTCGGCGATGGCGTTGATCACGTCGCCGGAATACGCACGCGTCGCTTTTGCCTCGACCGCGTCGAATCTGGGGAGAGCGCTTTCCCAGCCCTCGGGCAGACGGCCGCTGCGAGTGTCGCTCAAAAGCTTGCCCTCGGCCGGAAACGCCTTGTCGTATCGTTTGATCGCGTCATTCCAGTCCTTTTCGAGTTTTGCACCTTTTTTGACTGCCATGCGGAAGTGGGCCAGGGCCTCCTTCGGAATGTAAAAGCTCTTATTTTCGGGCCAGTCGAGATTTCGTTTTGTTTCCTTTACGGCGTCGGCACCCGGTGCATCGGAATGCGCTTTTGACGTGCCCTGTTTCGGCATGCCGAACCCGATTATCGTTTTGACGCGGATCAGCTTCGGCTTGCCCGTGCTCTTTCGTGCAGCGGCGATCGCCTGTTCGATCGCGAGCAGGTCGTTGCCGTCCTCGACCGAGGTCACTTCCCAGCCGGAGGCCTCGAAACGCTTTGTCACATCATCAGAAAATGCGAGACTGGTCGGGCCGTCGATCGTGATCTGGTTGTCGTCGTACAGATAGATCAGGTTATCGAGCTTAAGATGGCCGGCGAGCGAGGCCGACTCATATGACACACCTTCCATCAGGTCGCCGTCCGAACAGATACAGTAGATAAAATGATCGATGACGTTGTGGCCCTTGCGATTGAACAAGGCCTCGAGATGTTTTTGCGCCATGCCCATCCCGACGCCGTTTGCAAATCCTTGGCCAAGTGGCCCGGTCGTTATCTCGACGCCGGGCGTCAGAATATTTTCGGGGTGGCCGGGCGTTTTTGAATGAAGCTGGCGGAAGTTTTTGATCTCATCGAGCGACAGCGCGTAGCCGGTCAGATGCAGCAGGCTGTATAAAAGCATCGAGCCATGCCCCGCCGACAGCACGAACCGGTCGCGGTCGAACCACTTGGGATTTTTCGGATTGTGCCGCAAAAATTTGGTCCACAGAACATATGCCGCAGGCGCCATTCCGAGCGGAAGGCCGGGATGGCCCGAATTCGCCTTCTGTACCGCGTCAAGTGAAAGCGTGCGGATCGTGTTCACACACAGTTGGTCAAGATCGGTCGAACGTGTTTGTTTTGCTGCTGTTGTTGCCATGGTAGAGTGCTCGATTTTTGTAAAAGATTCGAAAAGGGTCGTTGAATTGCGTTTAATTGATTATCCGCTAAAAACAAAAATCTTTCATTTCGGCGGCCGCGAAAATTCGCTTTTCATATTTCAGGTGCGTTCTCGACGAGAAGTTCGTAAAACTTCTCGTGCGTCTTTCGGGCGCGCATATATAGCGAATGTCTTTTCTTGTCATAGCTAAACATTACGCCGGGCGGCGGACCGAGTTTTTCGATGCTGTCGATGCTGCCGATCGATTCGAGCGCAAGCAGAACGGCCCCGCGTGACGACGCCTCGCGTGTGTCGGGCAGCGATATGTTTGCAGCGAGAATGTCGGCGATCATTCGCGTCCATACGTGCGAAGCACGCAAAGCGCCGCCAGAGGCGATCACCTCGCGGATCCTTGCGACCGTTTTAAGCTGATCGTAAATGGCAGCAAATCTGTAGCTTACCGATTCCATCGCCACCT
>JBDTMQ010000504.1:0-14272 GCA_039934155.1 Acidobacteriota bacterium
AAATCCCGGAGAAAAAATGAAAAAACTTTTACTAGTGTTTTGGGCCTTGGTCTGTCTTAGCTTTACCTCTTCGGCCCAGACCGTTTCGGTTCAGCCGTCGGTGTCGGTAATTGGCGAAGCCGATATGAATGTCGCGCCCAACCAGATCGGATTTACATTCGAGGTCGTCACGACCGATCCGACGATCGCCGCCGCCAAGCGCGCCAACGATGCCGCCTCAGCCAAAACCCTATCGGTCGCCAAAAGCTTTAATATTCCCGACGACGATCTTCAAACTGACCGGCTTACGATCTCGCCGCGTTACGCCGGCGAAAAGGATCCCCGCGGCAAAGGAACCGTGATCGGCTACGAGGTGACCAAACGCATAATCGTTACTTTCAAACAGCTCGACCGGATCGACGAATTTCTGGGAAAGGTGATCGACGCCGGTGTTAATCGCATTGTAAATATAAGCATCGACAACAGCGACCTGGATAAATTTCAGCAGCAGGTTCGTCTAATGGCTGTCGATAACGCACGCGCCAAGGCGGACGCTTATGCAAAGCGGCTCGGTCAAAAAGTCGGCCGAGCCTATGTCATTCGCGAAGAAAGTGCCGACACGCCTGGCTATACCTCCGGCTTCGGCAGCGGCGGCGGCGGCGGCGATGGTAATGGCGATTTCATTCAGGATAATTTGTCTGTGCCGAGCGCTTACTCTCAGGCCGTCACCTTCGCCCTCGGCAAGATCTCGGTCTCAGATAAGATCTACGTAACCTTTGAATTGAAGCCCTGACTACTCGAATCTTTGAACCGCCTCCCGCACCAGCGAATGGATCCTTTGTCAGCACCGGGAGCAATAGCGACCGGGATCCGAGGCCCCATCGAGCGATCCGGCGGGGCTATCCAATTGACCATTTCCTACAATTTAAATATACTTGCGTCGCGCTCCCATCCACGATCGGTAGCAACCCTAATATTCAGAGGAGAATTAAGAGAAATGTTTAAGATTCCAACTTGGAAGTTGGTGTATTTGCGATCTGTGTGCGCTGTTGCACTTGTGAGTTTTATTTTGGCTACATCGGCCTACGCCCAGACCGCCCCGTCTCGCACTTATGATGTCGAGCTGATGGTCCCGCGTGAAAAGAAAACGGTCGAGACCGACGCGGACATCACATTTGAGCAAAATACTTTTAAGGTCGTGCCGGATAAAGCGGCGTTTAGCGGCGAGACCCGAGAGATCGCGTACAAAGACATTACCGAAGCCGACCATTCATATTCGAAGAAGCCTATGCTTTCCGGCGGCGGAGCTATTGCTACCGCCTTGCTGGTCGGATTTATTTTTGCCATCCCATTCCTTTTCATCAAAAAGAAAAAGCATTGGATGTCGGTTCAGGCCGGCGAAAAATTCGCCGTGATAAAACTCGGAGACCAAAACTTCAGGCAGATAGTTGCCGAGTTCGAAGCCCACGGTGTTAAGGTCAACGACCTTAAAGACGAAAGCAAAAAATAACGATAACTTCAGTCGGCAGTTATTGTCAGAACCGGGAGCGATAGCTACCGGGTTTCGAGGCCCCGTCGAGCGATCGGCGGGGCTTTTTCGTCGCAAGTGTTATTCGCAAAGAAGCGCCGACACGCCCGGCTATACCTCCAGCTTCGGCAGCGATTCAACGTGTCAGTGTCCCGCAGGTAAGTAAGAGTGCCTGTTAGGTTTGGTGCGCCCTCCTTTACAGTCGGGCTACTGACACTTACGCACGGGAAATGTAACATTGACAGGCTCGGGTCGGCAACATCGACAGACGATTTCGGAATGCGCGTCGCGTAGATCTGTGTCGCCCGCGATGCGGGCTTTGGGCATTTGGAATGGTGACCCCAGGTTTCGCTTCGCTGCACCTGGGGCTAACGATCTGTCGCCATCTTCGACGGCTTAGGGCAGGTCGTTAGCTCGTAAAATCATTGACGGTGAGTTATAACGCTTGTTATAATGGATGGATGACCGGTAAACTCAAAATTACGACAGTTGGGAATTCGGTTGGGATCGTGCTGCCGAAGGACATTCTCGAACGGCTTCGCGTGGACAAGGGCGATATGCTCTCGGTGACTGAGACGCCCGATGGCATTGAGCTTCGCCCGTATGACGAAGAGTTCGCCGAGCAGATGGCTATTGCCGAACGGGTGATGCGCGAAGACCGCGACGTTCTTAGAAAGCTAGCCGAATAGATGAAATGGCTTCGCACTGATGCAGTTCTAGCGATCCACAAACGCCAGATCGCCGAACACGGCGGCAGCGAGGACGTGCGCGATATCGGACTGCTCGAGTCAGCGCTTGCACGACCGGAAAATATCGCCGCATACGAACCGGACTCTGACATCGCTCGTCTTGCCGCCGCCTATGCGTTCGGCATTGCAAAAAATCATCCGTTCATCGACGGCAACAAACGAACGGCCCTTGTTGCGACCCGTACGTTCCTGTTATTGAACGGATTCCAGCTCAGCGCCTCTCCTCAGGAAAAATACCTAACCTTTCTCGCACTTGCTGACGGCAGTTTGTCTGAGGACGAATTGGCGCAGTGGCTGCGGAAGAGAATTGCCTGAGATCAAGGCGGCGACGTTGAGCGGGCTACCAAAATTTCCACCAGGGTTTGGGTGGCTGGGGGCGGCGGTGCGCGATTTAAGGTGCTTCAGAAAGCGAAGGTCGTCGCCCGCCGTGCTGCGGCCGAGGGCGAAGACGCTGTCGGCGAGCTCGGCGATGCGGCTGCTTCCGGCGAGATCGCGAAGCTCGATCGGGGCGGTATCCGATCGAATGCAATAAGTGTTGCATAGATACGATGGTGGGCAATGTGTGATACAATGGCCTGTGGTTCCTGCACCCGAGTTTGAAGTTCTTTGACAGATAAAACGTAGAGCGAAGATCCGCCGTTCGCGGGGAACGCGCCGCTTGCGTTCGATGCCCGGCAGCGGATCACACAAGTCGTGTATCCACAGCAACTTGCGTTTTGAAGCGTTTCACGAAGGTTTTTTGCTGAGAGAAACAAAACAGGGTTAATCTCAATAGACGCAGTGATTTGAGTGTTTCATCGTGAAACACTCTGAAACTATCCGGGTGGCAGGATTTCAACTCGGCTTCGAAACAGGCGAGCCCATTTTGGTGTCAAGACCAACTACTTGCCGGTCCTGATCTCCTGGCCCTTTTCCCAACCGAAAATACGATCCTCTGCAAATAACATGCTCATTAATAGACTAAACATTTCCCTAACGCCTCCGTATGTCGAACTGCTTATTACTTAGACAAGGGACGCTCCGGCCAAGACTTTTTGCTCGAGTGTGTGCGGGAATGATCCGCTTTTTGAAATGTTCGGACTGCCCGTCGCGAAAATATCCGGATCCGAGACCAGAGGCTGACATTCGCCCACACCCTTGTGAACTAACACGGCATTCTCGGCAAAAAATGGGCGGCCGAGCGTTCTGGTTGAAAGGTTCGTTGGGAGTCGTCGCAGGGCCATTTGAGATATTTAATATTTTCGTTTATATAGGTATGCACCGATATTAATTTGGAGGGGTTCGCATGGCTGCAAAAGCAAAGCAGTACAAAGGAAATATCTGGATCTGGGAATCGTCAATCGCCTATCGACGAGAGGTTGAGAAGGTGTTGTCACTTGTATCTTCAACGCAAGCGGGCCAGACGCTGATCAAGCACATAAACTCAAAAAAGCCGTACATGCTGATCCAGGCCTTTAAGCCGAGGGCGGACGATCCTGTAAATGCGTTCGAAACGCCCAGATCTGAAGGCGACGGTGCTCCTGCCGGTTACGTGGCCGACTCGGTCCCGATCAACATTCCAGTCATCGGCAAGGTCGACATTCCGACCATTATCGGCACGGGTAAAGGAACGATCGTTGACATCGATTATCACCCCGCCACCTGGCACGAGGTTGCAAAGCGCGTCGGGCATATCAGGCCCGGTGACGGAGCCGGTGAGGTCCTGTTCCATGAAATGATCCACGGACTGCGCGAGATGAGCGGGCTGATGAAGTACAAAGACAGGGTTGCGGGCGAAGAAAAGATGGACAGCGTCGAAGAATTTTATGCGATCATGGCCGCAAACGTTTATAGGTCAGAGCGAGGTTTTAAGCTGCTCCGCGCGGACCATTGGAGCAGCCGACGGATCAAAGGCAGCCTCGTTTACCAGTCAGCGTATTACGAGCATTACCAGTCATATATCGACAAGTGGTTCAAAGAACAACAGGCGTTCGGTCTTGACATGGCCCGAACCCCGGCAAGGTTCAATCCGTTTCGCGAGGCCGCGGTCGCGCTAAAGTTAATGACCGGCCCCGCAACCGGAATGACACTTTGATAGAGCGGCTTGGTTGAAGGCCGGTTCCGGTATGCAGCCGGCCGTTATTGCTCCGTGTCATCGTCATCAGGCAGTATCTGGCTGCCGTGGTGGCCGATGATCAGCCACTTTCCGCCGCGCCTGATCCAGACGTGAGTGCTGCGGAATTGGATGTTGCGTACGCCCTGGATCGTCGAGCGGTGGGTCATGATCGCCATTCCGCCATAGAGCCGGATCTTGTAATCGTCAGACTTGACCATGTCAGAATTTGGCACGACCGAGGCGATGTATTGAGCCTTGTTCTCGACTATGCCGCGTTGCGTGGTGCCGATAAAATCGTCGGCGATCAGGGCGCTCACCGTTTTTTTGTCGCCCTTTAATTCGGCAGACGTCCAGGCCCGGTCGAGCTGGATCAGCTTATCCTCGACACTGCCTTTTTTAAATTGGCCCAGCGCAACGGACGACGCCAATACCAAAACAACGATGAAAAGAAATGGTTTCATGCACAGATCCCTCCGAATAGCTGTCGCGGAGTTTAGCAGTTATATGCCGGTCGGTTCAAATGGATTCGCTCCTCACGGGGCAGCAGATGACCAGGTCCCGCTCGCGATCGGTCGCCAGCTGCGTAGGCTTTGAATATTTAAACGATGTAACCCCGGGCCGCGGCCTTCGGCCTTACCCGGGGCTAAATTCTATCGCTGTTACTGCAACGAGATCGAACTATTCCGGCCTGACGTTGGCACCAGTGATCTTTCCCTGAATGTCGATGCCAAAAGTTGCCCTGACCTTCATCCCGCTCTCGAACGTCACACGGTAAACACGACGCTTGCTGCCATCCGCGTTTTCGGCCGTCAAAAGGTCGAACGATCTGATCGGTCCCTGACTGCCCAGCGGTCCTTTAAGTTGTTTGATATTGTCCGGGAACATGAACTTCTGCATCTCGGCTGAGAAGTTTGCCGGGTCGCCTTCGCCGCGGACCATCGCATCGAAAACTCCGCGAAGGTATTTGGTCGTCTTAGGGTCGGCGTCGGCGATCGCGGCGACATTTTTGGCTTCACTCTGAGCGGCCTGAAAGGCAGCGACCTTGGGCAGGAAGACGCCGGCTATATCGAATGCTAACAGCTCAGAGCTGCCGCTGGCAGTGTTTGCGAGCACGACGACACTCAGGTCCTCGACCGGAAAGCGGACGATGAACGACCCGAATCCTTCGATGCCGCCGCTGTGACCAATGAAGGCGGTCTCACCAACCTTGCCTGACCGCCAACCGAATCCATATCCGGTCCGCTTGCCGTCCGCCAATGTCCCGGAGGCAAAAGCCTCGTCCCACGAGGCCTTTTTCAAAAGCTTGCCCTGGCCGATGGCGACGGCCCATTTGCCCATATCAGCCGGTGTGGAAACGATGGCACCGGCAGCAAAGGGCTGCGACGGGTCGACGAGCTTCGCTTTTTCCCACTTGCCGGCAGCGTGATCGTATCCAGCCGTCGCGTTTCTGATCTTCGACCCACTGGTATTAACAAAGGTCGATGTCATCCCGAGCGGCTTAAAGATACGATCATTCATAAATTGCGGGTACGATCTGCCCGAAGCCTTTTCGATCACCATGCCCAGCAGGAAATAGTTCGTGTTGCTGTAAGCCCATTTGGTCCCGGGCTCAAACACGAGCGGCAGGTCCTTGACTAGGTCAAGTATTTCGGTTTTTGTGTAGGGTTTTTCTATAACGAGCTTACCGACCGCCGTGTAATTTGGTATTCCTGAAACCTGGTTGAGCAGCTGGCGAATTGTGATGCCTCTCCACTTTGCCGGGACGTCCGGCACATATTTGCCGAACGTGTCATCGAGCTCGAGCTTGCCATCCTCGGCGAGCAGCAAGATCCCGGCGGCCGTAAATTGCTTTGTCACCGAAGCGATCTGAAACGCGGTTTTTTCATTAACAGGTTTTCCTGCCTCGACATCAGCCGCGCCGTAACCCTTTGCCAGGACCACTTTTCCTTCGCGCACCACGGCTATGCCCGCACCGGGGATCGCCTTGGCGTCGATCATCTTTTGGACGACCGCATCAACATCAGCCGCCGTTTGCGCCGATGCAACAAGCGCAAAGACAACGGTAAACAGGGCAGTGAACAACACTTTTGGGAATAGATCCGTAACAATTATTTGCATTTGGGTAAATCTGATCTTATGAGAGATCCGGGAGTTTGGTTTTTCGTAAAGGTTAACTGACGAATTACCAAACAGAAATGTTCCCAACAAATTTGTTTTTTAGATCGCCCGGATTCCCTTCCCTTCCGTTTCGAGTACTTTTCTTATTTCAAATTTTTCTTGAAAAACTCCAGCGTGCGCTCCCAGGCCATCTTGGCGGCGTCGGCGTCATAGCGCGGCGTGGTGTCGTTATGAAAGCCGTGCTGTTTGCCCTCGTAGGTGAAGCTCTCGAACTTTTTCTTGTTCGCCTTCAATGCGGCCTCATACGCCGCGATGCCCGCGTTCACACCGGTATCGTTGCCCGCATACTGGAACATCAGCGGAGCCTGTATTTTAGGTACATCGTCAATGCCGGCCTGACGCCCGTAAAATGCGACGCCGGCGTTGAGGTCTTTGCCAAGCCGGACAGCAAGCTGGTTGACCATTCCGCCGCCGAAGCAGAAACCGACCGCGCCCAATTTCTTTGTGCTGTCCGGCCGTTTTTTCAGCCATAGCGCCGAGGCGACAAAATCCTCTGTCATTTTTTTGCCGTCGACAGTGCGAAACAGCGCCACGCCCTTTTGCTCGTCGCCGGGATAACCGCCGACTGAGGTCAGCCCGTCGGGTGCAAAGGCCATAATGCCCGCTTTGGCCAAGCGGCGGGCGACATCCTCGATATACGGGTTTAGACCGCGATTCTCATGAATGACGAGCACAGCCGGGAATTTTTTACCCTTTGCGGGCCGCGCCAGATAACCCTTGATCGAGCCGTTGCCGGCGGGCGACTGAACAGTCTCGTACCCGACCTTTAGGTCAGCGTCGTCAGGTTTGACCGTCTGTGCCCAGGCAAAATTCGGCGTCAGGCTTTCGAAGATCGCCGCCGCCGTCAGCCCGCCGACCGCAAACCTGGTGAGATGGTTCATGAACGACCGGCGGTCCATATCGCCGTGCTGATATTCGTGAAAAAGATCGAGCAGTTCCTGCGGATATTCGTCTGCGGTTTTGCGTTCCATTTATTTTCTCCTTGATCGCAACAGGATACCTGAGGGCGGCGGCAACTTCAAAACACTTGATGGTAGACGGTATTCAGTGGAAGATGAGATCTGACATTTGAGATCCGGGATTTGAGATTTGAACTGTGAGATTTGAGATTTGAAATTGGAAATTTGGGATTCGGGATATCGGATTAAGCCTCTCGGCCTTCAGCCATAAGCCTACTGGCGCCTGTCTTCTATCCTCTGCCGCCGGAACTAATTGTAGTATCTTAGCGGCTGATGAACTCACGTCTCGAAATAAACGGCCGCGGGTACGAGTTCGACCCGGCGAAGCCGCTCGACATATCGATCCCGCTGAATTTTGGCGGACCGCAGCCCAACGCATACGGTGCTGAACCGGCGACGGCCGAAGCGGTCGAGGCCGGCAGCCTCGTCGGCGATACGCGCCGCGGCGGCAGCTGTAATTTCGAGCAATATACACTGGTGCCGCAATGCAGCGGAACGCACACGGAATGTGTCGGGCATATAACGCACGAGCGTATATCGGTGCGTGACTGTCTGAAAGATGCATTTGTTGCGGCGACGCTGGTGAGCGTTCGGCCCGCGAAACCGGGCGAGCCGTTGATCACGTCAGAGATGTTGGCCGAATTTCGGCCCGGCGATGAAGCGTTGATCGTAAGAACGCTGCCGAATGACGACGGCAAGCTGACACGTGTCTATAATGAGGAGATCCCGCCTTATTTTTCAGGCGAAGCCATGGAATTGATGGTCGAGGCTGGTATCCGTCACTTGCTGGTCGATCTTCCATCCATTGACCGAATTTACGATGAGGGGCAGCTTGCAAATCATCGAATCTTTTGGAATGTTGCGCCGGGCAGCTTTGAGATCACTGTCGAGAGCCGCGTGGACGCGACGATAACTGAGCTGATCTATGTGCCGGGCTCGATCGCCGACGGCGCATATCTGCTCAATCTACAGATCGCGCCTTTTGCGGCCGATGCGGCGCCGAGCCGTCCTATTCTTTTTCGGGTGGATTAGCGATCGACAGACGTGCGGGAACGTATTCCCAATGCCAGG
Organism: Acidobacteriota bacterium; assembly: GCA_039934155.1. Taxonomy (GTDB): domain Bacteria; phylum Acidobacteriota; class Blastocatellia; order Pyrinomonadales; family Pyrinomonadaceae; genus OLB17. Next base: position 8,560 of record JBDTMQ010000504.1, read on the forward strand.
GCTCGTAAAAGTACGGATAAAAACCGAATCGGTGAGCGTTTTTGACCAGCCATTTATAGGCCGGCGTTTTTATTTGGATCAGGCGGTTTGGGTCTTTGGTCGTGACCGGTTCGCCGCCGACGTATATATCGAGCGCCTGGCCGGTCGAATGAGGGCTGTTTACAGCCAGAGCGGCACGTCCGGCCCCGGGCTCTCTTCGCCTGAGGGACGCCTGATATTCGGGCGAGCGATACGCCGAAACAATGCGAAGGAACTTTTCGTCCGGAGCCAGCTCACCGTTGGGCGTGACCTTTAATTCACCGGCCAGATCTTTTGCGGCGGCACGGATCATTCGCCTATAGGCGGCGTAGGTTTCACGCTCGAGCTTAAGAAGGTCGGGACTGCGGGTCAGATCAAAAAACTCGTCGATCGGCGCGGTGTAAAGCCTTTCATCACCCGGCGAACCGCTTCGACCGAGCCGCTGCGCCTGCCAAAATTTTACGAATGCCGCCATCGTCTCGCGATCGAGAACGCCCGTCGGTTCCAGCGAGCGTTTTGTCTGCCATCCAGCGAGAGCGGCCGCAAATGCGGGCGCATCGGGCGACGCCGTGGTACCGATCGTTTGCGCTATCAGCGGCGCGTAAATATTCCAACCGGTCTGGTTTCGTCCGCCGAACGGCCAGGAAAGTGTGTTCCGCAAACCCGAATTCAGCAACGCCGCGGCAGAAAATCGCGCGGCGACTGCGGCTTTCCCGCTTTCGACGGAGGGTGATGCTTTGACGGTTCGCGTTACGGCTGGGATGCCATCGGGGCGAAGCGGAGCCTGTGCAAAATTCTCATTACGGGCAAGGCCGAACGAAAGTGCGAAACCAGCGGCGATCATACCCAGGACCGTGGGATAAAATACTTTATCTTTTTTCATAGCCGAACCAGGTATGATGTCGATCGCACGATTTGAGGTTTGCCCTCAACTTACACGCTGTTATTTTAGCGCATTTTCGAGTGCCTGTTTCAGTTCTGTGAATTTGAATTCAAAACCGGCCTCTTCGAGACGTTTTGGAATGACGCGGGTGCTGTCCAAAAGCAGAGCGTCGCCCATCTCGCCAAAGACCAGATTGACGGCAAATTCGGGCAGCGGCAGTATCGTCGGCCGGTAGAGCACCTCGCCGAGCGTTTTGGTAAATTCCCTGTTTGTAACAGGATGCGGAGCGACGGCATTAACGGCACCGCGGAGGTGCTCGTTTTCGATCGCGTAGTTAACGATGCTTATGACATCGTCGAGCGCGATCCAGCTCATCCATTGCTCGCCGCTGCCGACGACACCGCCCACGCCGAGCTTAAAAGGCGTCAGCATTGTGGCGAGCGCACCGCCGTCCTTCGACAAAACGATGCCGGTCCGGACGACGACCGTCCGAATACCGGCATCTTCCGCCCGCCGCGATTCAGCTTCCCAATCACGGCAAACTTCGGCCAAAAAGGTATCGCCGGGGCGGCTCGATTCGACCAATTCGTCGCTGCCGCGGTCGCCGTAAAATCCGATCGCCGAGCCGGAAATAAACGCTTTCGGCCTGGTTTTCAGATCCGAGATCGCATCGACGACGCTTCGTGTTCCGAGTACGCGGCTGTCGCGTATCGCCTTCTTTTTTTCATCGCTCCAGCGAAGTCCGCCGCCGATATTCTCGCCAGCCAGATGAATGACGGCATCGAGGCCCTCGAGACGCCCCGGTTCGGCGAAGCCTTCGTCAACGGTCCACTTTATCTCGTTGGCCGCCTGCGTCTCGCCGCGACCGGCCAGCAGCATCTCGAAGCCTTTCTCTTCGAACGACTTTTGCAGGGCCTTGCCTATCAGGCCGCTTGCTCCGGTGATCAAAACTTTCATTTGTTTTTCGTTCATTGCTGGATGGTCACATTGTCCAACTTTGCATTCAGCAGATCCGGGAATGAACCTGTCAAGGTTCTCGCATCTGCCTTCAATTCAATGATATTTCTCGACGTTTTGATGGATATTCCGTTGGTCGAGATCCTGTAGGTCGTCTTTTCACGCGTAAACGACAAAACATTTTCCGTCCGCGAATACTTGAACGCTCCGTCGTGGATCAGTTCGACAACGTTGCCTTTGTCGGTAAAAACATAGATCAGCGTGTCGTCCAATTTTACCAGCCGCATTATCTTCCCATTGCTGAATTCGATCGAATAGAAGGTACTTTCCTTCTGTTCCTCGGCGTCGAATATTCGTGTCTGCCAGCGGCGCATTTTCCCGCCAACCAGCGTTTGCTCGACCAGATCGCGAGTGATGCCGTCGGGATTCATTCCTTCCTCGACGATCTTGACGGCCACCGGCCTGTTATTTTTGACAATAAACTCAGAATACTGATGCCAACAGCAGCCGTCCTTGGTCATCGTATTGATCTTTTTCGTTTGGTGATCGACGTTGAACATCCCGCAATAATCCTGCGCAAGCCGAGTAAATGCGGGACTGCGCACAAATCCCGTCCTCACCGCAAGATAGATCTGAAACGACGGCCCGTGGTAACAGCTATTCTGGCCGTCCATCAGGGCCAGGTCTTTTTTTCCGTCAAAATTGAGATCTTCATACATGATCTGGCTTTGCTCGCCGTACGGCAGTTCCTTTACGTTCGACCTGATCTTCGGGTTATCCGGATCGAATGAAAGCTCGTCCGCAGTAACTTTCATGAGCTGTTTTTTCGTGCGTTTATCAAAGATCGCGACCCAGCCTTTGCTAAAGACCTCGCTCGTGTCAGATATATAGACCTTGCCGAAATAGCGGTCGGAAAAATCGTCAACGACAAACGTTGACTGGCCGATCGCTGCATTCGCGCAAAACAAAAGGATCGGAATGATGAGATATTTCATTGAATTATCATTGTCCCCGCAGATCTTTATAAACAAACTGCGCCATTAAATTCAGCTCACGGTCGGTCAACTGATCGCGGAAAGGCACCATTCCGTTGCCGCCGTCGGCGATCTGTTTGTAGATCTGTGGACGGGTGACGGCCTTGAATTCACCTTCTCTCAGGCTTGGCACTTTAGTGCCGTTATCGAGCGTCTTCCCGTGGCCTTCGGCTCCGTGACAGATCGCGCATCGCTGCCGGAATATCGAAGCGCCGTATTCTTTGCTCCCGGCGATCACAAATCCCTTTGGCGACGAATTAAGACAGGCCGTCGCGGCAAAGACCACGAACGCAAAACAAATCGCTGCCTTAAGACGGTTCATCAATAAAACTCAGACCGCCTCATCGCGTAATGCGCGTTTAAATATCTTTCCGGTGCCGCCGATCGGCAGGCTTTCGCGAAACTCAACATATCGCGGATATTTATTCGCGGCGAACTGTGTCTTGCACCAATCGATCAAGCCGGTCTCGGTCAGCTCGGTGTCGGGCTTGAGTACGGCGAATACCTTGACCTCTTCGCCCAGTCTCTCATCGGGGACGCCGATAACGGCGCACAGCGAAACCGCTGGGTGCGTCATGATCACCTCTTCGAGCTCGCGGGGATAAATATTGTACCCGCCGCGTAGGATCATATCTTTTTTCCGGTCGACGATCGCGAGATAGCCTTCGTCGTCGATGATCCCGATGTCGCCCGTGTGAAACCAGCCGTTGCGAAACGCCTCAGCCGTCGCCTCGGGGCGTTTGTAATAGCCCTTCATTACGTTGGGGCCGCGGATCACGATCTCGCCGCGTATGCCCGGCTCGACCTCTTTATCGTCTTCATCGAAGCATTTAACGTCGACGCTCATGATCGGCTGACCGACCGTGCCGGGCTTGGAAGGCTTTTCAAAATGGTTAAAGGTCGCAAGCGGCGACGTTTCAGAGAGGCCGTATCCCTCGAGCACGCGGACGCCGAATGTTTGTTCAAAATACTTCATCACCTCGACCGGCATTGGCGCACCGCCTGACGTACAGACCTTCATATTCTCAGCGACGCCTCCCACGTCGAAGCCGGTTTCCCTTACGAATTTGAGGATCGCCCAGTACATCGTTGGAACGCCGACCCAGAAATGTACCTTTTCGCTGACCATTGCCCGCAGGGTCGCTTCGGCCTCGAATCGCGGCAGCAGAACGATACGGTTCCCGCCATAGATGTTGGTGTTCATCTGAACGGTCTGGCCCGTAGTATGAAAAAGCGGCAGCGTGATCAAAACCGTCTTTTGCAGCCCGTCGGTAAAATCCAGCATCGGCTGATGCGTGAGCCAGGTGCTGGTGACGTTCGTCATCAGGTTGAGGTGCGTCAGCTCAGCGCCTTTCGGCTGGCCGGTGGTTCCCGACGTGTAAAGTATCGAGCACGTATCGCCGGCCTCCGTCGGATAGATGTCATACCGGTCAGATCGGTCAAGCGTCAACGCCGTAAGGGTCTTGTGCTCGGTGAACGGGCTCGGCCCGAGCTTGTCTTTGGTCATGACGATCAGATCACGGCAAGTCGGGACCTGATCGAAGCCTTCTTTTACGGTTCGGGCGAGCGGCAATTCGTCAGTGCCTTCAAAAACAAATATAGCTTTGGCTTCAGAGTCTGAGAGATGATACGCGACCTCGCGCGGCGTGAACAGAACGCTGATCGGTACGACGACCGCACCGGCTTTCATGATGCCGTAATAAACGATCGGAAAATACGGCAGATTCGGGCAGCTCAGAGCCACCTTATCGCCAAACCCGATGCCGAACTCGACGAGCGCGTTCGCGACCTTATTCGACAGAATATCAAGCTGTCGATAAGAAATTCGGATGTCGTTCCAAACGACCGCTTCCCTGTCCGGGGCGAGCCGCGCGTGATGCCGGACAATTGACGCAAGATTAAGTGTCGATGCGGGGTTATGCATATCTGCGTTAAACGAGTCAGGGTGAAGTATCTATAAAAATACCACAAAATGAAAGGGATCGCCGCCGGACGATAGCGCTGCGGTCGGATCAAAAACTGACCGTGTCGGCGGTTGCGATGGCGGCATTCAATTTCTGGACCGAATGTATCCGCCATTTTTCCACCGTCCCAGGAAAGTCGGTTCGAAAGTGCCCGCCGCGTGATTCTTCGCGCCACATCGCCGCCCGGGCGACCAGTGTCGCCAGCGTTACGAAATAACGCGAGCTGACAGTCAGGTCGGCGCGTGCGATCTGGTCGAATTCTCTAAGAGCACGCGCCAGCGAATCGCGGTTGCGGAGTATCCCGACGCGTTCCCACATCAAACGCTTTACGCGTTTTTTAACTGCTGTCGAGATCCCGCCATCGGCGTTGATATCGCCGATCGCGTAGCTGTCACTTTCAGCCCCAGGATCATCAGGGTTTTCGGCTGCGGCGGCATCGCCGGCCCGGGCGCCGAAAACGAGTCCTTCGAGCAGCGAATTTGAGGCAAGCCGGTTCGCCCCGTGCACGCCGGTACAGGCAACCTCACCCGCCGCATAAAGGCCGGATACGGTCGTGCGGCCGTGAAGATCGGTACGCACGCCGCCCATGCAGTAATGCGACGCCGGCGAAACGGGCAGCAGGTCTTTGGCAATGTTCAGCCCGTAATTGGCACAGGTCGAATAAATTTTTGGAAATCGTTCGCGAAGGAAATTCTCGTCCAAAGAGGTCATATCCAGAAAGACGCTTCGGGTGCCGGTGCGCCGCATCTCGGCAACGATCGAGCGCGAAACGATGTCACGCGGCGCCATCTCGAGCCTTTCGTCATATCGGCCCATAAATCGCTCGCCCTGGCTGTTGCGGAGTATGCCGCCTTCTC
>JBDTMQ010000505.1:0-7213 GCA_039934155.1 Acidobacteriota bacterium
GTCAAGGTAGTGCTCTACCACTGAGCTAAGTGCCTGGGTCTGGTTCGCCCGAAAATAGCGAACAAGTAGGATGCCAAACCCGTTTTGAACTGTCAAGTACTGTCGAAACTCGGGTCGCGATCAAGAAATACCGGTACAAAACCTGTGCATCCCGATGGCGACGAGCTTTGCGGTTCGGTTGTCCTGGTCAAATTCCGGGTTTACCTCCGAGAATTCGATAATACGCGTATTTGCAAGGCTTGCGGCATATTTGACGAGCGTGATGAATTCGCCGGCACGCAGACCGAGCGGCGAAGGCGCCGATGTTCCGGGAGCATCAGCGGAACGCACGGCGTCAAGATCAAAGCCAAAAAACGTATTCAGCGACTCGCTGTGACCGATAAAACGATTGCGGATCTGTTCGCGAAGTTCAATATCGGCAGTTTCGCGCGAACGCAGAAGCTCGAGGCTGATCCGATGAACGCCCAGATCACGCAAGTATTTGTAATATACGGGCGAGCAAAAATGGGATTGAAACGCTACCTCATAAAAATAGTTGGGGTCGAGCAAACCTTCGTCCAATAACTGCCGGTACGGCGTGCCGCTGTTTCTAGGCGTATCGGCGCGTACGTCCAGATGTGAATCGACATTTACGCCGATCCACCATTCCCGCCCAAACACTTCAGCCATAGCTCGGCCGTCGGCATAAGAGATGTCGTTCCCGCCGCCGAGAACGATCACGCGCTTTCTATCCTTCAAGAGCTGTTTGACGACTGTCGTCTGGAGGTCGTGGGTTTCTTCGAGTGTGCCGCTGATCTTTATGTTGCCGAGATCGAAAACCCGCTTTCTAAAATTGAACGGCGTCAGGCGGTAAAACTGTGTTCTTATCGCTGCGGGTGCATTGGCGGCGCCTGCTCGGCCTTTGTTTCGCCTAACTCCCTCGTCTTGAGGGCATCCGACTATCACAATGTCCGCGGCTTCGTAATGGCTCGGATCGTAAGACACGATCTCGCCCAGACGCGGATCGTTCCGGTCGTTTTTTGTAAAGAATACGCCCGGATCAGGCCGCTGTGTCAGATCGAATATTTCGCTCATCGCATGAATTCACCCTGTAGATCAACCAAGATGATAACCGATTTGTTCCCCTTTTTGAATTCGGAATGCTGGCCAAAACGCCTGCAACTTTATTTAAGCCAAAGATTTATCCGTATTTCTCTTGCTCTGAGGCTGGCGCGGCGTTACTCTATTTTATTATGAAAGTACTGCTTGTATACCCGGAGTTTCCGGATACCTATTGGAGTTTCCGCCATGCGTTAAAGTTCGAAGGTAAGCAGGCCGCTTTTCCTCCGCTCGGACTTCTGACCGTTTCATCCATGCTTCCCTATTCATGGGAACGCCGCCTTGTGGATATGAATGTCGAGCAGCTTTGGCCCGACGATATCGAGTGGGCGGATATCGTTATGGTAAGCGCGATGATCGTCCAGCGTGAATCTTTGGAAAGTGTTGTCAAACTCAGTCGTGAGCTTGGAAAAAAGGTCATCGTAGGAGGCCCATACGTCTCGACCAGCTCTGAGCGGATGCCAGACGCCGACCACATTTTTATCGGTGAAGCAGAGACAACGCTCCCTGAGTTCATTAACGATCTGGAGCTCGGCATCGCACGAAAAATTTACGAAACGCCGGAACGGCCTTCACTTGAGATCACGCCGCAGCCTGATTTTTCGTTAATGAAGATGGAGCACTACAGCGCGATGAGCGTGCAATATTCGCGCGGGTGCCCGTTTCAGTGTGAATTTTGCGACATCATCGAGATCTATGGCCGCGTGCCCCGAACAAAATCCAACAGCCAAATGCTGGCTGAGCTGGATCTGTTAAAAGCGACCGGCTGGCGCGGCTTGGTCTTTATCGTTGACGATAATTTTATCGGCAATAAAAAGAATGTTCGCGCCTTTATGCCGGACCTGATCGAGTGGTCGCGTGCGAACGGTTTTCCTTTCTCGTTTATCACTGAGGCAAGTGTAAATCTTGCCGAAGACGAGAACCTGCTTCAGGCGATGGAAGACGCCGGATTCAGACGGGTCTTTCTCGGTATCGAAACGCCAGTACCTGAAAGCCTGAAGGAAGCACAGAAAGGGCAGAACACCCACCGCGACCTGCTTGATTCGGTGAAGAAGATCCAGAAACACGGCCTCGAAGTAATGGCAGGTTTCATCGTGGGCTTTGACAATGATCCCGAAGATATTTTCGAACGTCAGATGCAGTTCATACGTGACAGCGGTATTCCGTTAGCAATGGTCGGGTTGCTCACCGCCTTACCCGACACACAATTGTGGCGAAGGCTTGAAAAAGAAGGCCGGCTCCTGGAGATGAGCACCGGAAACAACACCGATTGTACGATCAATTTTGTTCCGAAAATGGACGAGAGCCGGCTGGTCGAGGGCTACAAAAATATTCTGCGAAATATATACAGCCCTCGCGAGTACTACAATCGCGCACTCGATTGTCTCTCTCGCTTTCATGGCGCCCGCGTCGAGCCGCGTATGTCGGGTATTTTCAGCGATATTCGCTCGCTTGCGCGTCTTCTATTCACGCTTGGCGTTCGAGACGAGGAACGAAGGGCGTTCTGGGGATATCTTTTCCGACTAGTGCGCTTGTACCCACACGATGTTGCCCATGGCCTGACATTGGCCGCGATGGGTTACCATTTTCGCCAGGTGACTCATAAATACTGCGATCAAGAAGTATGAGGCCGACTCAGCGGCCGCAGCATTTACAAGTATGATCGGGCGAGAACGTGGTGGCCTCGAAACGCGATTCATTTGCCGCACGTATCGGGTCGCGATCATTCGAATCGAAATACTCGTTTATTGCCTCGACCAGTTTGAGCTTGTCCAGGTTGGGCAAATTCAAGAATCCATGGAAAACAATTGCGGTGTCGTCTCTCATTTCCATAACATATAACCTCTAGGAATTTATTCGTCGCTCGAGCGGTTACTTTATATCTATTGGCCGTGTAATTTACCTGGAATCAATCTAATTCCAGTTAGTAGCTGCTGACTGTACCAAATTCGGACGTTCCGATCTGGCATCATGATTGCCTTATTTAGCCATACTCTTCCTATAAAACCTACTTTTGGAGGATCGGATTGTATGATTATGAAGAAATGTTTTATTGCATTCGTAATGATGACACTGTTTACGGGCCTTTTGGTTCTGTCGGCACCGCAGAGTGTCGAGGCACAAAGTTATTATTTGAAACGGGTCGTTAGGAATGGCCGGGTGCGATACGTTCGGGTTCGAAAGCCCAGTTACTATCGGCGGCATCGTAACCGAATAAACATGGCGGTCGGGACGGGCGCCGGCGCCATACTCGGCGGATTGATCGGCGGCCGTAAGGGCGCTTTGATTGGAGCCGGGACAGGGCTCGGTGGTTCGGCACTCTACACGTATGTTTGGAACAAAAAGAAGCGCCGATATGTGAAGGTTAGGCGTTCCAGGCGTTACTAATTAAAGACTTCAAATTTGGTTCAAGACCGTGTCTTTCAGGCCCGGTCTCGTTTTTTTCGTGACATCCTATTTGGCCGGCATCGGTATTTTTACCCCTTTTTCCAGTGCGGTCTGCACCGCCTCTTCGTAGCCGGCGTCGGCGTGTCGAATTATTCCCATCCCCGGATCAGTCGTCAAAACTCTCTCAATGCGGTTTGCTGCTTCGGCGCTGCCATCCGCCACAATGACCTGGCCGGCGTGGAGGGAATATCCGATGCCGACACCGCCGCCGTGATGCACACTTACCCAGGTCGCCCCGCCAACGGCGTTTATCATCGCATTCAGGTAAACCCAGTCGGCGATCGCGTCCGAACCGTCCTTCATTGACTCGGTCTCGCGATTTGGCGAGGCGACCGATCCGCAATCGAGATGATCACGGCCGATAACGATCGGCGCTTTGAGCTCACCGCTTGCGACCATCTCGTTGAGTTTTAGTCCTGCTTTTGCACGCTCGCCGTAACCCAGCCAGCAAATCCGCGCCGGCAGGCCCTGAAACTCGACCTTTTCCTGCGCCATTGTCAGCCACCGCGCTAAATGATCGTTGTCGGGAAAGAGATTCATGATCGCTTCGTCAGTTTTATAGATATCTTCTTTATCGCCTGACAAAGCAACCCATCGAAACGGCCCTTTGCCCTCGCAAAAGAGCGGCCGGATGAATGCGGGAACAAATCCCGGGTAATCGAACGCGTTCGCGACTCCGTTATCGAACGCGCGCTGCCGAAGATTGTTGCCGTAGTCGAAGACGACCGAGCCGCGTCGCTGAAATTCCAGCATAGCTTCGACGTGGCGGGACATCGAGTCCATCGTGCGTTGTTCATATTCGGACTGATTCGTTTTGCGATGCTCGGCAGCTTGATCGACCGATAGCCCCGCAGGAATATAACCATATAGAACATCATGGGCTGAGGTTTGGTCGGTAACGACGTCTGGAACTATCCCGCATGCCAGGATCTGCCAATGGATCTCTGCGGCATTACCGAGCAGTGCGATCGACCTTGCCTCTTTTGCATCAACAGCTTGGCTGATCTGTCTTAACGCATCGTCTAAACTGTCGGCGACGGTGTCTATTTGTTTCAACGATAATCGGCGTTCGATCCGCCATGGATCGACCTCGACCAAAAGTCCAACACCGCCATTGAATGTTATCGCCTGTGCCTGAGCACCGCCCATTTCACCGAGTCCGGCCGTCAATACGAACTTTCCAGCGAGCGAGTCCCATCCTTGTTGTCGGGCAAGGCTTCCAAATGTCTCGTAAGTACCCTGTAATATTCCCTGAGTTCCAATATATATCCACGACCCGGCGGTCATCTGGCCATACATCATCAGTCCGTCGCGCTCGTATCGATCGAATTGCTCCTGCGTCGCCCAATGCGGGACGATGTTGGTATTGGCGATCAATACGCGCGGAGCGTCGGTGTGCGTTTTGAAAACGCCGACCGGTTTGCCTGATTGCACCAGCAGGGTTTCGTCCTCGTTGAGCTCACGAAGCGATCTGAGAATGGCGTCGAAGCATTCCCAGTTTCTGGCCGCTTTCCCTCGGCCGCCATAAACGATCAGATTGTCAGGATCGAACGCGACGTCAGCGTCGAGATTATTCTGGATCATTCGATAGGCGGCTTCGATAAGCCAGTTCTTGCAGGTTAGTTCGCTCCCGGTCGGGGCTTTAACATTTCTGGACATATTATTTGAATTTTCCCACAAAACGCACCTTCAGGCACTTTCGTTTGGCAACTTTGGAGGCCGGGAAGCGGTTTCTTGCCGTAAAATTTCAACGCCGAGACAACTTAGATTTTTCTGGAGATCGATCTAGGGCCGACGGTCGCGAGTGCCGATCTGATCACACATTTGTGTTACGTTCGTGCTACAATTTCCGGCTATCTATTCGGAGTCATTATGAAGAAAATCGGAACGATCTTTGTATTTACATTAATGGCGTCTTTCGCTTCGTTCTCAAGCCACGCCCAGTCGCCGGAAAAATCAGCGAAGCCGAACTACGACGCTGAGCTTGCGAAAAAACTCGGGGCCGACGACCGGGGAATGAAGATGTACGTGTTTTGCATTCTTAAGACCGGGCCCAAGGATGCCGAGGTAAAAGGCGCGACACGCAACGAGATCTTTGCCGGACACTTTTCGAACATTACCCGCCTGGCAAACGAAGGCAAACTGGCCCTGGCCGGACCCTTCGAAAAAAATGAAAAAGCCTATCGAGGGCTGTACATTTTTAATGTAGACACCCTCGAAGAGGCCGAAAAGTTAGTCTCGCTTGACCCGGCTGTCAAAGCCGGTGTCTTTGTGCCGGACCTCACGCTCTGGTACGGATCCGCCGCCCTGCTCGTCGTGAACGAGACACATCGAAAGATCTCAAAAAACGGCCCTTAGGCCCGGCCTATTTGGTTGAGATGACAAGGTGCTGTGGCGATGGCAGAAGCGGAACGTGTTCGTTCCTCGAGAAGCCGGCGTCTTCGCATATTTTCTTTAGTTCGGCATATGTATAGGCGTCGCCAGCCGGCGTAGCCGCAAGCATTACAAGCGAGAACAGTGCCTCTGCCGGCGGTGAAACGCGATCGTCATTCGGGATGAACTCGAGCGTTATCGCCTTGCCGTCGGCATTGAGCGAACCGTTCACCTTCTGCATAAACTTTGTGCACGTATCCGCGTCAAAGTGATGAAGGAAATTTGTCACCAGGACGATGTCATAGTCGGTGCCGAAATCGACATCGAACGCATTGCCCGCGATCAGGTGATGCCGGTCGCCGACGCCCATCCGATCCGCATTTTCGGTAGCCACTGTTAGGACACTTGCCCAGTCGACCGCATAGATCTCAGCGTTCGGATAGTGTTGGGCGACGACGATCCCAAATAGCCCATGGCCCGCCGCAATATCGAGAACCTTCAGTTTTTTATCTTTGTCAAATCCGAGGTTTCCCGCGATGGCCTGTGCCGACGGATACATCATCGGCATCATCGCCTTGGCGAACGATACCCACATTGGGCTGTCAGGGTCCATCGATGCCTCGCCTTTGACCTGTGAACCGCCATTCCGAACGGCATTCGTCAGGTCGTCGAATCCGCGCCGCTGGCCTTCCGACATAATAAATTCGACACAGCTGCCAAGGTACATTGGGTTTTTCTTGTCCAGGAATGCCGCGGCTGTTTCGGTTAGGGCGTAATCGCTGCCGCTCTTTGTGAGGAGGCCCACGACGGTCATCGTATCGGCAAGGATGCGGATCCCGCGTTCGGCCGCGCCGCATGCCCCGGCGATCGCCGCTGTGGTCGTGTTACCTTCGGCAATTTTGGTGAAAAGCTCCAGCTCGACTGCGGTCTTATAAGCCGCCGACATCTGAAATCCGGTCATCAACTGCCAGATCGGTTGTGGGTCAGGGTGTTGTTTTGCGTCCTGCATATCGTCTTCTCCTAAATGTATATTTACAGCCGCAAACATACTTCAATTGTTCTGTCCGTTCAAGAACCGAGGGTCTGGCCTATGGTATTATTGGGTTTTGAAGCGGTGTCCTGCACGTTCCCGGCCATTCTGAATGAATACTGAAATTGTGATCTCAAATATCGGTCAGCTTATTACGTGCGCGTCCGGCGGTCGGCCGAAACGCGGCATTGAAATGCGCGATGTTGGACCGATCGAAAACGCCGCTGTCGCTATATCGGACGGCAAATTCTCTGCGGTCGGTCG
>JBDTMQ010000506.1:0-4731 GCA_039934155.1 Acidobacteriota bacterium
TGCCGTCGTCCTTTGTCGAAACAGGAGCATCCGGCGAAAGCCCGCGTGGCAATATGACCTTGTTCGTACTCCGAAATGTCTCGTCCCTGGATGAACCGGCGCGATCGTCCCGCTTATCAGAAACCGTCTGAAGGCGTCGGTTATTTTTGGTACCGACACCTGCCACCTCGGTCGTGCTCCTGACCGTCGGCGATCCATTCGCTGCCGGCAGTTCCGATTCATTTGTAACAGGTGGGGCCGGCGCGTCCGTTCGCGCCTGTTCAGCCTGTCGCGTGGGCGTTTCAGCCTTGGGCATGGCAATTTCGGGCGTTTGTCTGGCTAGTCCGAAATACACAAAAACACCCGCCGCCAACACCAGGATCGCCGGGGCCGCAAAACCGATCACGGCTGCCGTACTAAAACGTCGCGGCGGCGACGGCTGTCCATTGGCGATCCGGGCTCTTACACGGATCTCGAAATCACCCGGCGCCTCGACCCGGGACAGTCCTGACAGTATTTGAGCGATCTTTTTCTCGTCGCTGCCCAAATTTTCGCCGGTTAGATTGTTCTCTTCGCTATTCATTTCTCGTCAAAAAAATAATTCTTCAGCTTGTCTTTCAACAGGCCCCGGGCCCGGCTTATCCGCGACTTCGTCGTTCCAAGCCCCAACTCCAAAATTCCCGCGATCTCTTCGTACGACCGGCCCTCAATATCCCGAAGTATGACCGGGATCCGATACTTCGGCGGCAATGCCGCGATCGCTCTGGCGATCACCCGCCCCTGCTCGTCGTCGATAAAGTCCTTATCCGGCAGCACCTTTGGATCGGCAGGCTGATATTCGGTCGCGTCTTCCGCGTCCGACTGAAAAAGACCTGTCAGCGACAATATTGTCCGCCGCTTTCGCTTTCGAAGCTCACTGATCGCCAGATTTGTCGCGATGCGGTAGATATACGTCGAGAAAGCAAAGTCCGTGTGATACCGGTCGATCGCAAAATACACCCGGACAAACGTTTCCTGCGCCAGGTCGACCGCTTCCTCATAATCGTTCAAAAATCTATACAGATAATTCGTCAGCGGATTTCTGTATCGCGCGATAATTTGGCCAAAGGCGTCACTATCGCCGTTTTTGGTGGCTTCGATGAGTTCGTGGTCGGACAAATTGATTTCAGGCACGGAAACCTCCGTCCTTCGTGTCTCGATTTTGTCCAATGGCATACACTCATACTTTTTTACATTAGATTTTCAATTCAAACAAAAGCCGCCCAACGTTTTGATTCACGCTCGGCGGCTCTGAAAGTTGCGAAAGAATTCGATGTTTATGTCAATTAAAGTTCGACGGTACGGACCGTCGCTATAAGAAAAAGAGTGCCGTTCGTCTTTGGCAGGCTGAGCGTCCCGATCAGCGTTGGGGTATTTTCCGTAAATCCGATCCGGACGATCCCAAGGCCGATCTGCTCGTAATTGATGATTGGCGTCGATCGCCCCGAACTATCGGCAACGCTGCCGGTCTTTACCGGCACGCGGGCCCCGAATCGGAACGCCTGAGCCTGGAATCCCTCTCTGCCGTTGGCGGCCGGCACTGTTCTGAGTCCGCTCATCGACCAATCGAGAAATGTCTGTGTTTCGGAGTCCGATTCCTGGCCGAGGATATTCGACACGCTCTTGTAATCGATACCGCCGTTGTTGGTCACACGGCCGATAAATGTTGCACCGAGCCTGTAATTAGTGAATGGGAAAGTGTTCTTAAGCTGGGCGGTGATGCCTCTAAGATTCGAAGGCAAACTGCCTGTTTCCGATCGATCGGACGAACCGACGATCACCTGAAGCGATACTTCGTAGCTCTTGTCGAGTTGGGGCTGTGCTTGAGAAAAAGCGGCCGAGGCCGTCAAGAGAAACGCGAAAAGTGTTACAGATTTGCTGGTTAGGCGTATCTTAAATTTGGGCCGATGCATGGTGGTTTACTCCTACTGAAAAATTCTGGGAAATCGAATCTTTCCACACACCAGGCTGTTAAAAGTTGCAAAATCGGATATCAGCTCGCCGAGAACATGCCGTCCTCGATCTTTTGACCATAGGTTATAGTGCCGACCTCGGTCTCTTCGATCATCTTATCGCCGGCCCAAAGAACCGTCCGATATGGCACCAGCGTTCCCTGTGCGTAATTATAATCGTAGAATTTACGTCGGTATTTCACACCATTCGCTTCAAAATCGAGCATCATTACCCGGTAGGTCTTAACGCTTATAAAAAATCTTGTCTGGTTGCCGTCCACGTCTGTCATATCGACTTGGTAATACTCGACACCGTGTATCTTTTCACGGCCGGCTAACTCGAGCTTCGAGCCGTTCTCTTTGTATCGAAGCAAAGCATCGATACTATGAACTATCTGATACAAAAAGGCGTTTGATGCGTCTTCGCGAGGCGTAAAGGCCTTGTCGTTAAAAATGCCGAAAACTTTTTCGTCATTAAAGACAAGTGAGAATCGTGCTGTCGGGAATTCCTGGTCGAGACGTACCTTTTCCTTTTTCAGCGATTCCGCCCGCTGTGTCCAACGCGCGTAATTAGCCTGCTCGGTCTTGCCTTCCGCATCGGTCACGCTGACCTTTCCTCTTTCAAGCGCGGTCTTCCTTATCTGGTTGAGCTTTTCCCGTCCGCCGCCTAAACCATAAATGATGATCGACGATTCAACCACCTGGTCGACCGTCGGATTTTTTATCGCATCCTTTGCATTGGTCTTTTGCTCGGCTTTCTTTTCATCCTTTTTTTCCGCGGCATCCTGTGCCGACACCGCGCCGGCTGTGATCACAACAGCGGCCAAGACCAAAAACCAATTTCTAAAACGCAGAATCACTATCGGAATCTCCTTAAAACCTGGCGAAAATAAACAAAGGCGGATTGTAACACAAACGGCGGCCGGTGCCTGACCTCACACGGCAGATCTAACGTAATTGATGAATCGGCGTCGATTTTAGATGCACGCTTTACGATTTTGCGGTTGCCGCGGACTTGGGCCTATACTCCCTGAAACATTGCAATTAATACGTTGTCGGTTGACCATTGACCTTTGATGCTTCATATCGCCCTTGTAGAACCTGAAATTCCGCCCAATACCGGCAACATCGCCCGGCTTTGTGCCGCGACCTATACTCACCTGCACATTGTCGGAGCGACCGGGTTCAGAATGGATGACCGGACGTTAAAGCGGGCCGGCCTCGATTACTGGCAAGAGGTACATCTGCAGCGCCATATTGACTTGGAAGGATTATACAAAAATCTGCCGGATTCCAGGTTTTTGTATTTAACGACCAAAAGCGACCGCTCGTACTCAGAATGGCAGTATTTGGACAGTGATTGCCTGATCTTCGGCCGGGAGACCCGCGGACTTCCGGCTGAGGTTCTTTCCGCAAATTCTGACCGCTGTCTGACCATCCCGATGGCAAATTCAAACGTTCGCAGCCTTAACCTTGCTACAGCAGCCGGGATCGTCCTTTTCGAGGCCCTCCGACAGCTTAGTATCCAATAAAACAGGCGTGTTCGCCGCTATTCTCATGAATTTTACGGGCATCTCTAAAGTGCCGCTCATCGTCTAATTAGTGTCGCCGAACAGTGCGGCGAAATTAGGTTGAGGAGGACTTTGAGTGATGAAAAATTTAAGTAAATTTATCGCATTATCAATAGCAATCATTGCTTTTTCTTTCGTCTCTGCTAACGCTCAAAACCTTTCCAACGGGAGCATGGAACGTCAGGTCCAGAAAAAGATCCTGAGTTTGCCGTATTACGACGTTTTCGACCACATCGGTTACACGGTAAACGGTGACACGGTCACGCTCTTTGGAAGGGTTAGAAACGCGCGGAACAAAAAGGACGCGGAAGCAAACGTTGAAGATATTCCCGGTGTAGATCGGGTTTTCAACCACATCGAGATCTTGCCGGTCGGCCGATATGACGAACAGATCCGCCAGGATCTCTATCGTAAGCTGTCCAGCACGGGCGGACTCTCGCGATATCTCTGGACGACGAATCCGTCGGTGAGGCTTATCGTTGACAGGGGCAATATCAGCCTCGAGGGTTTTGTTGCCAACCGTGGAGATTACAATGCGATGAACGTGATAGCGCACGGTGTTTCAGGTGCGTTCTCGATTACGAACAATCTGGTGGTCGATATCGGTAGAGCTAACTAGTCTCTACGTACACCAGCAATAAGGAAGAGGGCCGGGCGCGAATTGCCGGGCTCTCTTCGCTTTAAAGACGTGATATAATAGGAATTACCGATAATTTCCCCCAAATTTCGCGGTTTTGCTGCTTGCAGTGAGCCTGTACTTAAATTAGGAGAAGAAGAAGGATGAAAAGGCGTTTTGGTTTCTTGATCGTGTTGGCCGTTCTCGGGGGATTTTCGGCCATCAAGGTATCGGCACAGAACTCACGACTGGATCGGCAGGTGAGACACGAGATACTTACATTGCCGTATTATGGAGTTTTTGACGCGATCGGTTACGAACTCAACGGAAGCACCGTAACGCTATCTGGATACGTCGTCAGGCCGACAACAAAGCGCGGTGCTGAAGAATCGGTCGAGGACATAGAGGGAGTATCCCAGGTTATTAACCGGATCGAGGTGCTGCCATTATCCCCGTCCGACGACCGGCTGCGGTACCGGCTTTTGCAGACCTTGAGCGGCGGCGGCGGTGCCCTATACAGGTATTTTATGGGTGCCAATCCAGCCATACGTATAATAGTGAACCGGGGCCGGGT
>JBDTMQ010000507.1:0-4426 GCA_039934155.1 Acidobacteriota bacterium
TTCGATTTGATATCGTCAGGCAACTCGATCCGTCTAAAACTGAATCCACGATACCTTAGGCTTTTATCCTATATTCATTTCCTAAAATCGATGAAAAAATTTGTTCTTTGTTTGGTGGTTTTCAGTGCCTTTATTTTTCATTCTGAATTTGGCCGAACGCCGTCAAACGCTCAGATACGCGGTTCCGAAACTCGCGAAAGCAAGGCCGAACGCGACGGTTTGACCTCATCGCTTCGCGAGAAAGCGTTAAAAAGCGGAAACGTTCGCGTTATCGTTCATCTTGCCGCACCCTTTATCCCGGAAGGAAAAGCCTCAAAACAAAGCCGTGACGCACAGCGGCTGCAAATTAAAGAGAAACAGAGCCTGTTTCGAAGCAAGTACACTGGTTTAAGTGCCGAAACTATAAAGAATTTCAAGTTCATCCCTTTTGTAGCCATTGAAGCCGATGCAGATTCACTGGATCGAATGCTCTCAGATCCATCGATCCTTAACGTCGAAGAAGATACGCTGAGTGCGCCGACGCTGGCCGAAAGCACTCTCCTGGTGGGAGCGCAAGCTGCATGGGCCGACGGTTATTCGGGCGAGGGCCAGAACATCGCGATACTTGACACCGGTGTCGATAAAACGCATTCGTTTCTATCGGGAAAGGTCGTGTCAGAGGCGTGTTATTCGTCGAACGGCTCGTCCTCGATCAGCACTTGCCCCGATGGCGTGACGTCCTCGACCGCGTCCGATTCAGGTCTTCCTTGCGACCTGTCGGTCAGCGGGTGCACACACGGAACCCACGTCGCCGGCATTGCGGCGGGTACCGGCACAAGCTCTAGCGGCGTTGCCAGGGATGCTCACTTGATCGCAATAAAAGTTTTTTCCCGGTTCAATGCCTCGAGTGACTGCGGCACATCAGCCGCGCCGTGCGCGCTCTCGTTCCAGTCCGACCAGATAAGGGCTCTCGAGCGGGTACTTGAGCTCTCGACAACGATGAACATTGCTTCGGTGAATCTCAGTTTAGGAAGTGGGCAGTTTACGTCAAATTGTGACGCTCAACGCATATCATTTAAATACGCCGTGGACAATCTCCGCTCACGTGGTGTCGCTACTGTGATCTCATCCGGTAACAGCGGCTATACGAACGCCACAAGCGGTCCGGCTTGCGTCTCGACCGCGATCAGCGTCGGTTCGGTCGATGACGGAAGTTCGGGGACAACAGGCGACGCCGTCTCGTCATTCTCAAACAGCGCCCCTTTCCTGTCACTTCTCGCGCCGGGCCGGTGGATACTTTCGTCGATCCCAGGTGGAGCGTTCTCGAATTTTTCAGGCACTTCGATGGCAGCCCCGCATGTGGCGGGAGCGATGGCGGTCCTAAAACAGCGCAAGCCCGATGCGACCGTCGCTGAAATGGTGACGGCACTAAAAACTTCAGGGACACCTATTACCGACCCGCGTAATAATTTGGTCAAGCCCCGGATAGAGATCGATGATGCGCTGACAGCGATAATGAACCTGCCGAAACATACGCCGTTCGATTTTGACGGCGATGGCCGGGCCGATATATCAGTTGTTCGACCCACCGACAATAAATGGTATATCGACCGGTCACAGGCCGGGTTTACTGAAACAAGTTTTGGCGTGACGGGGGACAAGGTAACGCCTGCCGACTTTGACGGCGACGGCAAAACAGATATTGCCGTTTGGCGGCCCTCGGACGGCAACTGGTATATCATCAGCTCTGACCTGAATACATTTCGTTCGGTCCCCTGGGGCGTTGATGGCGACGTTCCCGTTCCCGCCGATTTCGACGGCGATAAAAAAGCAGACCTCGCCGTATTCCGCCCGTCGGACGGCACGTGGTATCGAATTCTGAGTCAGCAGGGATATTCATTTGTTAACTTCGGCGTTGCCGGCGACAAACCTCAGCTCGGTGACTTTGACGGCGACACAAAGGCCGACCTTGCTGTTTACAGGCCGTCGACAGGCTTTTGGTACCTTTACATGACGACCGAAGGATTTCGCGGTTATAACTGGGGTATCGACGGTGATGTACCCGTACCGGGCGATTTCAACGGTGACGGCCGGACCGAGCTTGGGATCTTTCGACCTGCGACCGGTGACTGGTGGACCTACGAACCGTCGACATTTGCTGTATCAAGAGCTGTGTGGGGTCAAACCGGCGACGTTCCGTCGCCCGCAGATTATGACGGAGACGGCAAATGTGATTACTCGGTCTTTCGGCCGGGGTCCGGAACGACGTATGTTCTAAAGTCGTCAGGCGGCATTTTTTCACAGACATTTGGTGTCGACGGCGACCGGCCCTTAGCCAGCGCATTTCTAAATTAGAACGGGATCGGACGCCGTACCGAATATTTTTGCAACTCTTGTCGAACTCGGGCGTTGAATGAATGTATCTTTTGCGGCGCCCTTTCTAAAACGGCTGCCTGCTTCACAACGATCACATTGAATGCGCTTTTCATTTTAGCCGGCTAGACCTTGCCGGTAAGGCTTGCGGCATGTTTTTCACCTGCCGCCCTTTATCATTTTAAAAGATCACGAACCACTCCCGTTAAATGGGTGAATTGTAATATGAAGTATCGTTACATGTTTGGTCCCTTTCGTCGTTTGATCTTCTTCTCCACGGTTACCGCATCGGTTCTTTTCTTAATTCCATTTCAGCATCCGAACGCGCAGTCAGAACGGCGCGCCGAATTGGTTGAAAAGCTGTCGAAATTTAATGATTGGGCCGCGTTGCAAAGCAGGGATCTGGGGACAGGCGCGCAATTAGTGGCGGGCCGAAACGAGGCGCTGCGCGATCTGGCAGCGATCGACCCCGAGGCGGCACTTCGATCTTCTCTCAGCCCTGACCTTTATTCGTCTCTGCCACAAAATATCAAGGATTCCATCGAACAGCCCGTGAATGCATACGGTGACCTACTGGTTTACGCGATCGACGAAGCAAAAAGCGGACGGATCGAACGCTATGTATCGATCGACGGAAAAACCTACCGGGCGGTCGTTTATGGCCGTAGGCTTTCGATGACCACGAAGATGAACATACCGCTAAAAGGTGTTCTGGTTCTCGACACCCTGATCGTCGACGATGATCTTTACGAGAAGGTGGACGACCGGGAAGAAGCAACGGTAAAGATCGGCGGCAGCCGGGTTCAGTTTCGGGATAAGAATGAGTTGGACAACTTCGTTCAGGACGAGATCGAATTCGAATCAAAGATCGGTCCTACTCGAGCTATGGCGGAGAAATCCTCTCTTGATTCGCCGCAATCCTCGTGGACCGAGGGTATAAAAAAGGTCTTGTTCATCCGGGTAGATTTCAGCGACGTGCCGGGCGAGCCGGTCGACGGCCTTGGCCAAACGCTGACCCTGGCATCGGCCCAATCCGTTCTAAATGCTCAGGTCAGCCCATTTTACCTGGCCAACTCTTACGGGAAAACCTCAATGGTCGGCACGGCAACCACGGTCGTTCGAATGCCGCAAACGCGCCTTTACTACATGCAGGGCGGATATTGGAACACCCTGCTTTCAGACGCGCGAACGGCGGCTCGGAATGCCGGATTTGAAACGAACAATTTCGACCTGGATGTTGTTGGATTTACTTATTCACAATATATTCCCTGGCTCGGGATAGGATCGGTGGGCGGCAAAGGCGCACTCTTAAATGGTTCATTCAGCCTTGGAACCGTCGCCCACGAACTCGGTCACAGCTACGGACTTTTGCACGCAAATACATGGGAAACGACCGACGGGTCGGTCATCGGCCCCGGATATAACTACGAGTACGGCGATCCGTTCGACACGATGGGACTTGGCGCCGGCTATGGTCCCGGAGCGCATTTCAACGCAAAATATAAGCGTCTGTTGGATTGGCTGACCGACGCGAACATCCAAACTGTTACTACCAGCGGGGTCTATCGGATCGTGACCGTCGATTCAGCGGTTCCCGGCGGTATTAGGGCTTTGAAGATCAAAAAGAATAATTCGAAGAATTATTGGGTCGAATTCAGACAAGCGCTTGGCGGTAATTCCAGCAACGGAGCTTCGGTGCGATGGGACTATGCCACTCAGGGTTTTCGCGAGACACAACTTCTCGATATGACGCCCGCGACGGCCGGCGATCCTTTCGACGCGCCGCTCAGGATCGGGCAAACATTTGTCGATAGCGAGAATGGGATCACGCTGACAGCGATCGGAAAGGGCGGCACAACACCCGAATCCCTAGATGTTCAGGTTCAATTTGCCGGCGGTCCTTCACCAACGCCGACGCCGTCTCCATCACCGACGGCAACCCCGACACCGGTGCCTACGCCTTCGCCGACTCCGCCGCAGGGCAACAGCACATTATTTGACTTCGATGGCGATTCGCGTGCGGATGTGACTGTGTACCGGCCGTCTGACAACACTTGGTATCTGTCTTTGTCGC
>JBDTMQ010000508.1:0-3661 GCA_039934155.1 Acidobacteriota bacterium
AGCTTTTTCGACCTCGTCGTCAAACGCGACACTGCCGACGGCATTAAGGGTTTCGGAAGAAAATCTAGGCGTGCCGAAAGAAATAAACAGCTTTGTCCTGACCGTTGGCGCGACGGCGAATCAAAACGGTACGGCATTATACGAAGGCGTGACGGTGCTCTTCCTTGCCCAGTTAGCCGGGGTCGATCTTTCGCTCAGCACTCAATTGATGGTCGTTTATCTGGCCATTATCGGCGGCATCGGAACCGCCGGCGTTCCGTCGGGTTCGATTCCCTTTATTATCGGAATACTTGCGATGATCAACATCGACCCGGCTCTGATCGCTATCATTCTTGGCGTTGACCGAATTTTGGATATGTGTCGGACCACGCTTAATGTCGTCGGCGATCTGACCGCCGCGACGTTCGTCGCGCGAAGCGAGGGTTATACACTGCTGCAAGGTCCGGAAGATGCCGGGATCGGCTGACGCTGACAGATCGCAGATTTTTTTTCCAGATATTGTCGGCCTGGAGCGTAGAATTCCAAGAGGATATGCATCTTATAGGGAGGCGAAGAAATGTTTCCAATTGGCGACGACAACTCTGATCGAACGATCACGCCGGTCGTGAATTACGCGATCATCGGCATCAACATTTTGGTCTTCGTTCTCTTGCAGCAGTTGGGTAGTAATGATGCCTTTAGCTATGCCTTCTCACTGGTGCCGAAAGAAATAACCACCGGCATCGATATTACCGGTGTTCAAGTGATAAGCGATTCTTTTGGCAATACCGGTGAGATCCAGCATTATGCGACACCGCTGCCCGTTTATTTCAACTTCCTCAGCTCGATGTTCATGCACGGGAACTTTGCCCATATTTTCGGCAACATGCTGTTTTTGTGGATCTTTGGTGACAATCTCGAAAATCTGGTAGGACACGTGCGTTACGCTGCGTTTTACCTAATTTGCGGGTTTGCCGCGGCATTCGCACAAATATTCATGGACAGCGGTTCGATCATACCGATGCTTGGCGCTTCGGGTGCGATCTCTGGTGTGCTTGGCGGCTATGTTCTGCTATTTCCGCAGCGCCAGGTGCGGGCGATCATATTCAATTTTTTGACTACTGTTCCGGCTTTTGTGGCGATCGGTATCTGGATCGTTTATCAGATCGTTGTCGGATATCTGACTCCGGCTGGATCCGGCGGCGTTGCATATGCGGCACATATAGGCGGTTTTATTGCAGGGGTCGCGCTAATAAAATTATTTGCTATTGGTCGTCAGGTTTGATCGGTTAGGCGCATTAAAAGCGGCGGCCGATCTCAATGAAAAGCCGCCGCTCATGCCCCCTTGAAAATTATTGCCGCTGAAATTCCGGTGTTCCCAGTACCAGGCTAACGATTTTAAATACCTCGGGATTTCCGCTTGGTGAAAGTAGCCTAGCCTGTCGGTTCATGCCCCCCTGGCCGCCGCCTCTTAAGTTCGGTATTTCCGGATCGTCATCACCGATCTCATTCCCTGCTTTTACTTCGGGCAGGGGCTGTTCAATTTGCTTGATGAGCATGGCCCTGGTTCCTTCAGAGACCTCGTTGCCGAGTATGCCGGCAATTGCCCGATCAAGCGTCGCTTTCTTGTTCGAACCCTCAAACCCTTTAAGATCCGCTTTGGTTCCGGGTATCCGGTTGCTGGCAACAGCGACCGCGAAATTGAGCCTTTCGAGCAGCGCGCCCGTATTCACCCAATCCTCTGCCGTGTCAGGATAGCCGGTCGGCGCCTGATAACCGTAGGGCACCTCGCCGAGCTTGTTGAGCATTGCTACAAATGCCGGGCTCGAATTTGTGTCAGCACCCAGAGCACGGACCGAACTGACAGCCAACTCGAACGGAGTTTTTATCTTCGCCCGGTAATTCTCAGGTGCAAAGAATTCTTTATCACTGAATATCGCGTTCAAAGTCACCTTTATATCGCCGTGCGAACGGTGAAAGGCATCGGCTATACGGTTTACGAGCGCTTCGGACGGCGCGTCTGAAACAAATTTTACTGCGAGTTTGCGTGCGATGAATTTGGCCGTCGACGGATGGTTGACCAAAATATCAATGACTTTGAGCCCGTCTTTGATACCGCCTTCATTTACTTTCTGTCCCAGGATCGTTTTAACGTCCTTGTCGTGCCAGCGTTCATTGAAATAGAACTCGCCGCTTTCAATATCGTCAGGAACGCCGGCCTGGCGCTGCAGACGGCCGAGCCGCTTTTCTTCATCTCCCTGGATCATAGCTGCGGCGGCCCTTCGATAGCCGCGGGGATCGGCAATTGTCCAGCCGGTAAATGCACGCGCGACATCGACAATGTCTTTTTGAGTGTAGCCGCCATCGACTCCGAGAGTATGCAG
This sequence comes from Acidobacteriota bacterium, assembly GCA_039934155.1. Classification (GTDB taxonomy): domain Bacteria; phylum Acidobacteriota; class Blastocatellia; order Pyrinomonadales; family Pyrinomonadaceae; genus OLB17. The sequence continues at coordinate 2,364 of JBDTMQ010000508.1, forward strand.
CTCCATAAGTTCGCGCGCATAATTCTCATTTAGCCCAAGACGGTTTTGCTGCTGTTGTGCATTTTTTGCACGCGCGATCCTCTGATCAAGTTGAGCATCCGAGAGCCCTTGATTCCGCTTGATCCTTTCCCGCATTTGGGGTGTCAGAGTACCGTTTTTCAACCGTTCTGCCAGAGCGTTCGGACGATTTGCGGCGGTTTGCGCGTTTGGCGCGACCGACTGGTAATTGTCCAGGAAGAAAAGCATCGCCGGATGTTCCGCCGTGCCGATCAACAGATCTTTAAAATTCCCAAGCGCATTCTTTCTAAGAACGTCGCGTTCGTAACTCGGAATGTACCAACGTACGGCTGCCTTACCGGCAAATACGTTGAAGTGATTCTGCCAAAAATCGACCATTACTTCCTGCAGCTGGCGTTCGGAATAAACGGCGCGAAGCACACGATTTGCTGCGATCTGAGGAACTAACTGGGCCGCCGGTCTTAGATCATATTGCCTGTACAGCTGCTGAAGCTTTTGCCGGCGGGCGCTCTGTTCGTCAGCCGTCGGCGTTGCGGGATCTGCCGGCGGTGCGCCCTTCGCGTCATCGGCCTTAGCCGCTTGGTTACGTCGCCCACCTTCCAACTGCCGCAAAAGTGCCCCGGGATTTGGGTATTTCGCAAACACCTCGGCGGTCGACATACTAAAAACTTCCAGACCCTTTACTCTTGCATCCGCCGTGCGGTCATCTATCGAGGCCGGGTCAAGCTGTCTGGCAATATACTTTTCTATTCCCATCGCTTTCACCTTTTCGACGTCACCGGGCCGCGAGCCAAAGCCGAGCCTATTTAAAACGTGAATGATCTTTTGGTCTTCGGTCAGGCTTTTAGGCCCGGGGATCGGCACCGCTGATATGTTGAAAAGCGGCGAAAAGAATGCCGACATCACCAAAAGGGACGAAAGTTTTTTCAAAAACGTGATGGAATATTGCATGGACCTTTCCTCAAATTATCTGTTCAAATAGGCCGGCAGATGTTTCCAGCCAATTACTTAGACGCATTAAACGGCGGGATAGACGAAAAAATGGATATCCCACAGTTTTACGGGCGGGTTAGACGAGACAACAGTTCATTGCATAACATCATCAAATTATTCGTTGAGTTGCGGTTTCTGCTATATAATTACTCGTAATCACACTTCGTCATGAGATCAACATTTACATTATTATTTACGTCTGCCGCTCTTTTGTTGATAGCTGCAGCTTCGGTTTTCGGCCAGAATAGCTCTTTCGCAGATCCGAACGTTGAATAGAGCATAACTAT
>JBDTMQ010000509.1:0-2609 GCA_039934155.1 Acidobacteriota bacterium
TCGGTCGACGATATTCCCAAGTTAATGCCAGACATTTTTTTGCTCGATACCTATACAGCAGTGGAATATGGCGGGACCGGCCGGCGATTCGACTGGAGCCTGGCCCGCACGCTGAGCGACCGTTTGGGTCCCGTGTTTCTCGCCGGCGGGATCTCACCCGAAAATGTCCGCCAGGCGATCGAAGTGGTCGATCCATTCGCCATCGACGTGTGCAGCTCGATCGAATCGTCGCCTGGCCGCAAAGACCCCGAAAAAATGAAGAGGTTATTTAAAAATGCAAAACGAACTGACTGATCTCGAGCCGGATGAGTTCGGCTACTGGGGAGAATTCGGCGGGCGGTTCGTTCCCGAAACGCTCGTCGCGCCGCTTGACGAATTGACTACTGCTTTCTTTGCTTCGCGCGACGATGCGGCGTTTCGATCCCAGCTGCAAGTGCTTTTGAAAGATTATGTCGGTCGCCCGACGCCCCTTTTCTTCGCCGCCCGGCTTACCGAAAAACTCGGCGGTGCCCGCATTTATCTTAAACGCGAGGACCTGAATCACACCGGGGCTCACAAGATCAATAACTGCCTGGGCCAGATCCTGCTCGCGAAGAAAATGGGAAAGAGCCGGGTGATCGCCGAGACCGGTGCCGGCCAGCACGGCGTGGCGACGGCATCGGCTTGTGCTCTATTTGGATTGGATTGCGTCATTTACATGGGCACCGAGGATATGCGCCGACAGGAACTGAATGTGTTCCGGATGCGTCTGCTCGGGGCTGAGGTCCGCGGCGTCGATTCCGGTTCGGCGACGTTAAAGGATGCGATCAACGAGGCGCTGCGCGACTGGGTCACGAATGTCGGAAACACATATTATCTTTTGGGTTCGGCACTTGGACCGCATCCCTACCCGTTAATGGTGCGGGAATTTCAAAGCGTAATCGGCCGCGAAACGCGTTCGCAGATTCTCGATGCCGAGGGCCGCCTTCCCGATCTCCTGGTCGCGTGCGTCGGCGGAGGATCGAATTCGATCGGATTATTTCACGAATTTTTGAATGAGGCCTCGGTAAAGATGGTCGGCGTAGAGGCTGGCGGCCGCGGCGACGGTCTTGGCGATCATGCCGCCCGATTCCACTCCGGCGGCAGGATCGGTGTGCTGCAGGGCACAAAGAGCTATTTGCTGCAGGACGATTTTGGCCAGGTCGCCGCAACACACTCGGTTTCTGCTGGATTGGATTACGCATCGATCGGTCCTGAACATGCGTTCCTGCACGATGCAGGCCGCGTCGAATATACGTCTGTTTCCGACGATGATGCCGTTGCCGCATTTGCTGAGCTTTCCCGCACCGAAGGTATAATTCCGGCACTGGAATCGTCTCATGCGGTAGCTTACTCGATCCGTCAGGCGCCGAAAATGAGCGCCGGCAGCCTTATGGTGGTAAATCTTTCTGGCCGGGGCGATAAGGACGTCCAGAGCGCCGCGTCCGTTATGGAATTATGAGCAGGATCGCGTCAAAATTCGAAAAGCTTCGAGCCGAGGGCCGAAAGGGTTTCATTCCCTTTATTACCGCGGGCGATCCTTCAATTGACGCGAGCCTAAAACTCGCACTAAAACTTGCCGAACTAGGCGCCGACGTGATCGAGCTCGGCGTTCCATTCAGCGACCCGATGGCCGACGGCCCGACGATCCAACGCTCGTCCGAACGAGCGGTCGCGGCGGGAACGCGGCTTGTCGATGTTCTCGAATGTGCCGCAAAAATTCGCGAGAGATCGGACATCGCGATCGTTCTATTCAGTTACCTGAATCCGCTTCTAAGTTTCGGGATCGAAAATGCGGCCGCTGCTGCCCGCGATTCCGGCATCGACGGGATCCTGATCACCGACGCGATCGGTCGCGAAGCGCGCGAGTTTTCAGAGATCTTTGGCCGTAACGGTATCGATCTCATTTCTTTGATCGCCCCGACAACGACCGATGAACGGCTCCTCGAGATCTGCCGGTCGGCAAACGGATTTCTTTACGCCGTTTCTCGTACGGGAATTACGGGCGGCGAGGGCGATTGGCGAACGAGTGCCGAGACTCTCGTAAAACGCGCCCGCAGGATGACAGATCTTCCGATCGCGGTCGGCTTTGGGATCAAAGATCGCGACGATGTTCTCAGCGTGTGGAAATACGCCGACGCGGCCGTGGTCGGTTCGGCGATAGTGGCCGCGATCGAAAACTCCGCGAGCGGCGACGAAACAGCGGCGGTCGAAAGCATAGTCCGTTCGATGCTGCCGGAAGTTGCAAATCACGACTCGAAGTCATAGGGTTTAAGTTTACTTTGCGGCCGGCGGGCCGTCCCGATATTTATGCTTATTGTAATGAAATCAGGTGCCACCCGAAGCGAGATTGACAATGTTCTGCGGGTGATCGAAAACCTAGGGCTCCGGGGCCACGCGCTGCCGGGCGAGTCCCGTACGGCGATCGGTATAACCGGTAATAAAGGTTCGGTCGATCCAGCACATTTTGAAAATTTAGCGGGCGTCGCCGAGGCTCTTCGTGTCACTAAACCCTATAAGCTCGTTTCGCGCGACCTTCGCCCTGAAAAGTCATCGATCAAGATCGGCAACGCTTCGATCGGCGGCGGTGA
>JBDTMQ010000510.1:0-1612 GCA_039934155.1 Acidobacteriota bacterium
ACAGCATACGATCCAAGTTCGCTGCCGGTAACGCCCAGCAAAAACAAGGCGATGATCGCGATGTTTTGCCGCGAGGGTGCGAACGAAACAAGGGTGACCGACAAAAGGAACAGACAGCCAGCGATCAGATAAAGCGTGCGCACGCTGCCGACAAATGGGATCAGAAAAAAGCCGGCCGCGAAAGTCCCGACGATGCTGCCGACAGTGGACAGGGCATACAGACGGCCGACGGTCCGTCCCGTATCGGCGAGAGACACCGTCCGCAATTTTACGGCAAAAGGCGTCACCATTCCCAGGGCGACGCTTGCCGGAGCGAATAGAAATAATGCGGCCAAAACCGATCGCCATGCGAGGCCTATCGATGCAGCTGAAACAAACGACAGAACGACATCTTTCAGCAGGATCGTGACCGATATCAATCCACCGGCGCCGAAGATCAGTCCCGCGAGGATTTTGGTGTCGGGGCGCTGGTCCGCGAGACGCCCTCCCAGCCAATATCCGACACTGAGTGCTCCTAAGATCACGCCGATAAGACTCGTCCAAACATACGTCGAGGCGCCAATGAACGGTGCCACGATACGCGACCCGATGATTTCATAAACCATCACGATCGCACCGCAGCCGAATACGACCAGTTCGAGAACGAAACCCGACGAGCGAAGTTGTTTAAGTGGACCCGGCATTTACGGAAAACCCCGTGCGGGGGAGTTTAGCAAACTCTTTCGCACGGGGCATTATCGTTTCCTAAATTGAAACTACGTTAGGCCGATGCCGTTTTTTTTTCACCGGAATCGGATACATATGTCAGCCAGTCGGCGTCATATGGCGTCGGGCGCTCGCCGTGAATGATCTTGAAAAACTCTTCCTGCAGCTTTTCGGTGACCGAGCCCCGGCGGCCGCTGCCGACCGTGATCCGGTCGACGGACCGGATAGGTGTGATCTCGGCCGCAGTTCCGGTAAAGAAAAGTTCGTCGGCCAAGTAAAGAGCCGAACGCTGGATGTTAGTTTCGATGATCTCGATATTCAACTCGCGTGCGATCTGGATAACGGAATCGCGGGTGATGCCCGGTAAGATCGAGGCTCCGAGCGGCGGTGTGATCAGCTTGCCGTTGTTGACGAGAAAGATGTTCTCTCCTGACCCTTCAGAGACGTAACCTCGGTCGTCGAGAGCGATGCCTTCGGAAAAACCGCCCAGAATGGCTTCCATCTTTATAAGCTGCGAATTCATGTAATTCGCACCGGCCTTGGCCATCGCGGGCATCGAATTCGAAGTGATCCGGGTCCAGCTTGAGACGCACACGTCTATACCGTTTTCGATCGCTTCGTCGCCGAGATATTTGCCCCACTGCCAAAGAGCGACATAAGAGTCAACAGGACTGCCGAACGGGTTGACGCCGAACGACGGCTTGTTCTCGTCGAGGCCGCGCATTATCAGAGGTCTGATGTAGCATTCATCCAAGCCGCTCGAGCCGACCAGCTCGACCGTGCCGTCGCAGATCTGGTCCCGGTTGAATTTGGTCTCCATCCGGTAGATCTTGGCTGAATTCATTAATCTTTGAATATGATCTGTCAGGCGAAAGATCGCGGGCCCGTCGGCGGTGTTATAGCAGCG
>JBDTMQ010000511.1:0-5223 GCA_039934155.1 Acidobacteriota bacterium
CCGTTGGTCACATAGTGGTTTTTGCTCAAACCACAGGTTCGGTGGCCGGTACGGTCACTGACGCCAATGGAGCAGCAGTACCTAATGCGACTGTTATCGTCCGAAGTGAAAGCGGCCAGGAATTTACGGTCGTTACGGGCGAAAGCGGATCGTTCAGGATCCCCGCGGTCGGGTCCGGTCTTTACACGGTAACCACGACCTCACCCAACTTTAAAAGATCGGTTGTTGAAGGCGTAAAGGTCGACGTTGGACTTCCGTCCACCGTCAATATTTCGCTTCAACCCGGTGATATTAACGAGACCGTTACCGTAACCGGCGGCGGCGAGGTCCTGCAAACGCAGACCGCGACAGTCGGCACGACCATTACGGGCCGGCAAATACTCGAAACTCCGATCGCATCACGCGACGCACTTGACCTGGTCGCCCTATTGCCGGGCACCAACTCGGTCGGTGCTCCACGTCGTTCGTCGATCAACGGACTTCCGAAGGGAGCTCTCAGCATCACGATCGACGGCGTCGACGTACAGGATAACCTTCTTCGTTCGTCCGACGGCTTCTTTACGTATGTTCGGCCTCGCGTCGATGCCATCGAAGAAGTGACCGTTTCGACGGCCAATCCGGGTTCGGAAGCATCCGGTGACGGCGCAGTTCAGATCAAATTCGTCACTCGTCGCGGAACGAACGATTACACCGGCGGTGTTTTCTATCAGCACCGCGATGAAGGTCTCAACGCAAACTACTGGTATAACAACCGTGATGGCTTGCAGAGACAAAAGCTCCGGCTGAACCAGTATGGCGGCCACTTCGGCGGCCCCATCCCGTTCCTTCGCTTTGGCGACGGCGGCGGTCCCTGGTTCCAATCAGGAAAAGACAGGGCGTTCTTCTTCATCAATTATGAAGAATTCCGTCAGCCCGAGGCTCTTAGCCGACAGCGCACTATTCTCACGGCAGCAGCTCAATCGGGCGTCTTTACATATGTCGCCGGCGGACAGACACGCACGGCCAACCTTTTGACGATCGCTCAGGGTGCGGGCCAGGTATCGACGATCGATCCGACGGTGGGAGCCGTTTTGGCCAGGATTCGTCAGGCGGTGGGCAGCGAGGGCACGATCACTCAGATCCAGAACGCCACGACCCTTACCCGCGAATTGTTCAACTTCACGCCGCAGGGCGGTCAGAAAAGAACGTTTCTCGCTTTGCGTTTTGACGCAAATATCACAAAAAAGCATAGTCTCGAATTCGTGATCAACCGTCAGGATTTTGTTCCGTCAAAGGACTTTCTTAACAGTCAGGATGAGCGATTCCCCGGTTTCCCGTCCTACACGCAGGGGTCGAAGCGAAACGCATATGCGTTAGCACTTCGGTCGACATTCGGTCAAAATTGGGTAAATGAGGCTCGATTGGCCTGGTCCTCGGGTGCTTCTTCATTCAGCCCCGGTATTTCGCCCGATGATTTTGCTTATTCAAGAGGCTATCTTTTGGGCATTGACGCAGCCGGTATCACAACTCCGTATTCGCGGAATTCGCAAAGCGGCCGTTCGTCGCCAACCACCGATTTCACCGATAACATCACGTGGATAAATGGTTCGCACACGATCAGCTTTGGCGGTCAATTCAAGCGTATCAAACTCACGGATACCGCTACCGGTCGTATCGTTCCGACCATCAGTTTTGGTATCGATGCGACAGAGACCGCTTTGCAGAATCTGTTCAATACGACCAATCTCCCGGGCGCCACGACGGCGCAGTTAGGAGATGCTCGTAACCTTTACGCAACATTGATCGGTCACGTGACCGGTTACGCTTCGACGGCCTACCTTACCGCCGATGGAACTTATCAGGTAAATGCTGAACAGACCCGCTTAGATCGGCAGGATACATACGGCCTTTACGCACAGGATAGCTGGCGCGTGCGACCGGGCCTTACGGTAAACTTCGGACTTCGTTGGCAGCCGCAAGGGTCTTATGTGATCCTGAGTGATAATTACGCCCGGATCAATTCGTTCGCTGACAGCTATGGCATCTCGGGCTTAGGCAATTTGTTCCGTCCCGGAACTTTAACGGGTAACGCAACTCCAACGGTCGTCGCGATGACATCTGGCGAAGAAGCTTATCCGAAAGATTCCAAGAACTTTGCACCTTCGGTGGGTGTTGTTTGGAGCCCCGATTTTGGAAGCAAAGGTTTCTTCCGCGGCCTCTTCGGAGCAAGTGGTAAGAGCGTCTTCAGGGGCGGCTATTCGGTCGCCTTTGTTCGGGAAGGTACGGCCCTTATCGGCAGTATCCTGGGTGCTAACCCGGGCGGCAGTTTATCGGCCTCTCGAACGGTTACCCTGGGAAATCTTACGACGGGAACAAATCTCCGGGATGCGAGTAATCCGAATTTGACCCCGGCGCCGTTTCCGACTTCACCGGCGTACCCCATCGCTCTTACAACTGCCGCTAGTGCGAATGCATTTGACCCTTCCCTTAAAACCGGATCGGTCCAGTCGTTCAGTTTTGGTTACCAGCGCGAACTTGATCGAAATACAGTTGTTGAGATCCGTTATGTAGGCAATCGCGGAAAAGACCTTTTCCGCCAGCACAACATTAACGAGATCAATACCATCGAAAATGGTGTTGCAGCGGAATACAAGCTTGCCCGACAGAATTTGCTTGCTAATATTGCTGCAAACCGCTGTCAGTCAGGTGTGACCAGTGCAAACTGTCAGTTTAATTTCGCTTATTTCGGCCCGGGAACAGGAACGGTGCCGCTTCCGATCTCACTTGCTTTTTTCAGCGGTACGATCAACGGAAATACGGCGACACTGTCACCCGGAGCCTTGGGCCAGAGCGGTACCGTAAGCGTTTCGGCCGCGGCATCGAACCCGGCAAGTTACTCGAACTCGCTCTTCCGAAATACCGCTTTCGCCTCGAATCTGAGTGCAAATGCCCCGAGTGTATTAACCTTCGCGGCAAACCTTGAGGGCGGCAATCGCCGGCTTAACGGATTTGCGGCGGGTCTTCCCGTCAATTTCTGGTACGTTAATCCGGCCACCGGAGCCTCAGGTTCATATGTTGTCGATAATAGCGGACGAAGCTGGTATGACGCTGGTATCGTCGAAGTAAGGCGCCGCCTTTCGGATGGCCTTCGCATCCAGGCAAGCTATACCTGGGCCAAGGCGATGTCGGATTCGTTCCAATCGAACAGCGATAACTTTGCGAACTTCACGCACCGCGAAGGCGGCCGTGATCTGGCAAAGGGAACGGCTGTATTTGATATTCGGCACGCGATCAAAATCGACACGACATATGACCTTCCGTTCGGCAAAGGCCGTCAATTCTTTGGCAATGCTAACGGCGTGGTCAACGCATTGATCGGCGGCTTCAGCGTTCTTCCTGTCGTTCGCTGGCAGAGCGGTTCGCCGATCCAGGTCGGACACGTTCAGCTTGTCGGTATGACCACTAAAGAGCTGACCGAAGCGATCAAGGTCCGTAAGGAAGCCAATGCCGTATATTGGCTGCCTCAGGATATCATTGACAACTCGATCAAGGCGTTCAGCATTAACCCGCTGTCTCCGGACGGTTACGGACTTGGCGCACCGACGGGACGATTTCTTGCTCCGGCGGGTTACGGCGATTGCCAAGAAAGGTTTAGCGGCGAATGCGGCTTCACCAATCTGGTCATCTATGGACCAAGCTTCTTCAAATTCGATGTCAGTGTCATTAAGAGGATCAGCCTGGGAGAAAGACGCAATATCGAACTGCGTGCAACTTTCCTTGATGCTCTCAATCAGCCCAACTTCCGCGTCGGCGGTTGGAATGCTGACGTGGTGACTTCTGGCTGCTGCGGCTCTTCGTTTGGGCAGTTGGGATCAGGTTCGGCATACCAGGACGTTTCGACAACGAACGATCCGGGCGGCCGCCTTATCGACCTGATGTTCCGATTCAACTTCTAGTTGAGTCAGTTCTAACTAACCGAGCCGGGAAGCATCTGCTTCCCGGCTCTTTTTTGTTTAAAAGCACCCCAAGATTGACGAATGTCCGGATTCGCGATTAACTATTTACGCCCCATAAATTATGCGTGTAGCAATCCTGTCAGCTGAGGCTGTTCCCTATTCGAAGACGGGCGGGCTCGGCGATGTCGCCGGAGCTTTGCCCAAGGCGCTCAAGAATATCGGACTTGACCCGATATTGATCACGCCGTGTTATCTGCAGACCAAGGTAGAATATCTTTGGCAGACAGCCATCGATGACCTATGGGTCGATTGGCGCGGCGGCAATTTTCGCGCGAAAGCGTTTTACAGCGAGGCCAACGGCTCACCGACATTTCTGATCGATGCCCCGGAATACTTTCATCGCGATTCGATCTACGGCTATCGAGAGGACTATGAGAGATTTGCGTTCTTTAACCATGCCGCACTTCTTTTACTGAAAAGGCTTGGCCCGCCGCCGGAGATAGTCCACCTCAATGATTGGCATTGCGGTTTCGCGGCCGTCGAGCTTGCCCGGTCCCGTAACTGGGACGGATATTGGCGTAGAACCCGAACGGTCTTCTCTATACATAACATGGCGTATCAGGGCGGGTTTGACTCGAGCGAATTGTGGAAATTCGGTTTTGGCGATGACGCGAGCCGAAATGCATTTGCATTCAGTGGCTATGCGTCGGCGATGAAGGCCGGATTGCAGGTCTCTGACACACTTTCGACGGTATCGCGACGATATGCGCTGGAAATTCAAACATCCGAGAATGGTTATGGGCTCGAATGGCTGACACGACAGCGGGCAGGTGATCTGATCGGTATCACAAATGGCGTTGACTACCAGATTTGGGACCCGGCAACGGACCCGGAGATCAGTGCTCATTTCGACGTTTCCGACATGAGCGGTAAAATTGAGTGTAAGCGCCGACTGTTGGAGCAATTCTCGCTGCCCGTGAATCTCGACCGTCCAGTGTTCGCAAATATCACCCGACTTACTGCACAAAAAGGTATCGAGATGATCATGCAGGCAGCGGGCGAGATCTTGTCGACGGGAGCATATCTTATCTCGTTGGGATCGGGCGAAAAACATTACGAAGATTTTTGGCAGCGGCTGCGCGACCATGCTCCGCGGCAGGTAGGCATTTTCCGCGGTTATAACGAAAGCCTGGCACACGTTATCGAGGCGGGTGCCGATATATTTCTGATGCCATCGAAGTTCGAACCGTGCGGTCTGAATCAGATGTACAGCCTAAGGTACGGGACC
>JBDTMQ010000512.1:0-5483 GCA_039934155.1 Acidobacteriota bacterium
TTTGCGTTCCTTTTCACGTGGTTCCCCGCCGATCGCGGCGACCAGATCGCTTTCAGTGTTGAACCGCTCGGTTACATCTTCCGGCCTCTGCCCGACCGAGCTTAATGGGTCGAATCCGCCGGATCCTCTCGGGTTCCATCGAAGCCTTTCGATCGCCGCATAAAGCAGCCTTTTGTCGCTCGTAAATTGCTGGAGAGCGCCGACACCGCCGCCGGTCCGTACGATCGCTACCAGGTCATCGGGCTGCATCTGCTCGTCGACAAATCTTTTCAGGGCTTTGCGGGTGAAATAGACGCTTGGAAATGACAGGTTCAGATCATCTACGACGATCGCGATCGTCCGCGGACTCCTCAACACGGCGCCCGGGTGCTGTTCGCCGTCTTTGACGACACCTGGCTGTCCCGACGTCGACGCCGAAGCGCCGCTCGCCTTACGATCGATAAATGAGAAATTCGAGATCTTTTGTTTCTCACCGTTCTCGTAGAGCTCGAAATCGTCAGCCGTTAGCCCCGAAACCACCTTACCGTCCTTGTCCGTTACCGTAACATCGACCTGTATCAGATCGGTGCTGATATGAACGACGTCGTCATCGGTCGGCGTAGGTTTTTGACCCAACGCGGCCACAGCTAAGAATTGGAATACGATCAGCAAAGAGGCGAAATACTTCATAGTCAATTAATAGGACAGAGGCTTTTGGCGGAGAACAAATCTCCCTATCTTGGGCTCAGATCTGGAATAATATATACATTAAAATGCCAGATGCGATCCTAAGTCAACAATTTGTATCGCCCGGCAGCGAGTTGGAAAAACGGCGGCCGCGAACTAAGATATTCTTTAGCAGTTCCAACTTCTTGATAAACGACGATTATGATCGAAGCGATCGACCCCAAAGCCACTGAAAGGCCGCTTATGCGCTGTTCGGAATGTGACCGCGAGGTCACACACTATAATCAATGGTTCAATCCCGATAATTCTTCGCGCGCCATTTGCTGGCGGTGCGTCGCTCGTGCGGAAAAGGGCTTTAACGCAAAGCCTGACTTTCGCCGCGGGTCGAGATTCGGTTTTATACCGCGATAGACCAAATGGCGATAAGGACGATCACTGAGTATCCCGAACCTGTTCTGGCGGCGACCGGTAAGCCTGTCACCGCGTTTGACGACGAGCTGGCAAAACTCTGCGACGACATGTTCGAGACGATGTATGACGCCGAAGGAGTCGGCCTCGCGGCACCGCAGATAGGGCTCAACCTGCGTCTTTTTGTAATGGATTGCGAAGGGATCAAGCTCATCGCGGCCAATCCGTCGATCATCGACGTCGACGGCGAACAGTCGGGTCAGGAAGGCTGTCTTTCGGTCGGCAAAGTTCCGGCGGTCGTCGTCCGCCCGATGAAAGCAAGGCTTCGCGCCCAGAACGAAAAGGGCGAGTTGTTTGAAAAGGACGCCGAGGGCTATGCTGCCCGCGCGTTTCTGCATGAGACCGATCATTGCGATGGCATGCTTTTCATCGATCATCTGCCAAAAATGCGGCGAGAAATGCTGATCAAGAAATTTCTGAAAGAAAAACGTGCTCGATAGCTTGTGCTGAAATACTGAGCACATAACGCAGTTCACTTTTTGATCAAGTCTTTACCTGAGGAGAAATTAAAATGCGAATATTCTTATGCGGTATTTTTGTGCTGGGCGTTTTGATAATTGCTGTTCCGTCGGTAAGTGCGCAATGCGATCGCTCGTCGCTTTCGCCGATACCTTGCGGCTATTATGACGAGGGCTATATTGACGGCGGTAACGATTCCCGCAATAGGCAAAATAGCGATTTCCGACACTACCGTTCAAAATTCAACAATCAATACGAAAGCTATTACCGACAGGGCTATGAGGCTGGCTATGCAGGCGCCTCGCCAATGATCCGCTGGACGACGGCCCAAAGAAATGCGTATGATTCGGGCTATCAGCTCGGACAGAACGATCGTCGGACGACGAGCAGTACGCTCGCCCGAACGGCCAACACCGGCATTCTCTTCCAGTATTTCCAACAGGGCTACAACGATGGATATGCCGGCCGCCGGCGAGAATACGATGTTGCGATTGGCGGCGATACCGGATACCCGGAAAATCCGAATTATCCGGAAAATCCAAGTTATCCTGGCAATCCAAATTACCCGGGCTATCCCGGACCAGGCAGCAGCACCGGTTCCGTCACCTGGAGCGGCCGCGTCGATAACCGGACGAATATTATTCTGCGTGGCGGAACTATCCGGACCGAGGTTCTTGCCGGAACAGGAATTGGACAGTCCGAGACGACATCCGGTGCCGTGCTTCCGCGTCGGGCCGTAAATGTCATCGCATCGCGCGAGAACGGCCGCGGAACGATCTCGGTTGTCCAACAGCCAAACCGTTCAAATGATTTCACAGCGATCATTCAGGTAAGCGATTCAGCCGGCGGTGCCGACAATTATCGGATCCGCATCTCATGGCAGCCGGGGGCATATCAACCCGAAGAGCCGTATCGCTCGGGCAGCGTTCGCTGGAGCGGCCGCGTCGACCAGACGGCGAATATCGTCATCAGCGGAAGCGACGTTCAAAGCTACAACGTAACTGGTAACGGCGTGACGGGCGTCAATTTTAACGTAAATGGTTATTTGGCCGCACGGCCAGGCAACGTGACCGTGAGAAAACGCGACGGCCGCGGGACCGTTTCTGTTCTTCAGCAGCCAAGTGCCGAAAATGATTACGTCGCGGTCATCCAGATTTTCGATCCCGACGGCGGCGACGGCCGTTATGATATCGAGATAAATTGGTGAGATCGGAACTTTGGTATCGCCGGAAGGGGTTCCCGAAAGGGCGGCCCCTTTTTTGTCGATCAGCCTTTCCGTTTTTCAAGGACCGCACGATAAACCGGCCTGTATGTCCGATCCATCAGTCTCGAACAGGCATTAGTTCGCCGGAGAACAAGCTCTTTCCGGCTGTTGCCGTGCGCTATCCGTATATCAGCCGGCACGCGCTTGAGTGCGACGGCCTGATTAAGCGTCAGGTCCTCGGCCCGGTAAACCTCGCCCCTTCCACCGCGGCCTATAAGTTCGATTATCCGGTACCGCGAGGATAGAACCTGCCCCGGCAAAAATCGCCCGCCGTCAAGTGTCTCGTGCGACGAGTTGGTGATCGAGCGATGCGGCCTATTTGGACGCACAGCCTCATCCGACGGCAGTCGCCTCGTCGCATCCTCCCGCGCACTTATAGTCTCCTGGGCACGAGGGACACAATGCAGAATTTTCAGGGATTTGTTGTGAACAGGCGGGGCACGCTATCACGTGCCGCAAGCTTACTATGATTAGAACGATTTACAAACTTCGGGTCCCGGTTATTATAAAAGCGCTGTATACGCTAAGCGGGTGAATGCGGAACGGTGGACGGCGAGATCATTGGCCTCGACCGCTGTTTCGCGCTCGGTTCGGATAGGGAACGGATTTTCTGAGATCTGATGGATCGAGAAACGCTGGCTCGCAGTAAATAGTCCTACGATCTTATCAAACAGTGGTTCGATATCGGTTTGGACGAAAACCTTTCCTCCCGGCGTCAGGTGCTTAGCTACGGTGTCTACTAACTCGTCGTTGACCATTCGCCGCTTGGCGTGTTTTTTTTTGAACCAAGGGTCCGGAAACTGGATCGTTACCATCTGCAGCATTCCGTTGGGAATATTTTCGAGAAGGCGGTCGAGCCAGAGCATAGCATTGCAAAAGGCGTAGTGAAGATTGCCGAGCCCGGCTTCGCCAGCAAGCCGGTTCGCCTCATCCACCAACGGCTGCCTGATCTCGACGCCGAGATAATTCCAACCGGGCTGAACCGTGGCCATTCGCATCAAAAAGCGCCCGCGGGCGCTGCCGATATCCAGATGCAGCGGCAGTTCAGGGTCGGCAAAGACCGTTCTCCGATCGAGCATAGCCGGCGGCTGCCGGTAGAACGGCGACAGGGGATTTACATGCTGGTGCACGCGAACGCGAGGCATAAGTGATCTGGCCGTAAAATTTAACGAGAAAGTGGCCCGGCCGCGGCTGCAACCCGCTGTCAACGTGTAACCGAATTTCCCGTTTGTGTTAGTATACGAGAAAACAATTAACGGCCTAAACGCCGGATCATGATCGATCGGCTGTTAAAGCGTTTGAAATCTTGTGACCTGGTTCGTTACGCCAGCTTGTCACCGTTTATCAGCAGCAGTATCGCAAGCAAACAGCTCAGGCCGTAGATGACCACACTCACCACGCCGGCGATGTTTGTGACGGCTCCCGCCGACCGCGGATCGACATGTTCATCCGAAGGGATCTGGATCAAACCATAGATCGCGCCGGTGATCAACCCGCCGATGTGGCCAAAATTATCGATCAATCGAAATAGAACAAGGCCGAATATCAGGATGAATCCGATGTTTATGAGCAGGCTGCGGCGAAATTCGGCGGATATGAACTGTCGTCGGCGAAACGCATACACTGCCAGGTAGCTGATCAATCCCACGATGCCGCCCGATGCGCCGACCGACGTAACGTCAGGTTTGAAGACCAGGCTCAAGATCCCGCCGCCTATCGCCGACAATAAAAAAACGATCGCCAGATGAGCACGGTTCGTCAGCATTTCAAAAAGCTTGCCAAAACTGTAGAACGCGTAGCAATTCATCAAAACATGCAGAATTCCCGAATGGATCGCGGCACCCGTCAGTATGCGCCAGTATTCGCCCGCTATGAACGCGGGCTTATCAAATCCGGCCGTGATCGCCGAATAACGGTCCACCGAAAAGAAGTACGGATCGCTGCTGGTAAGAAACTGTGTCACGAATACGGCGCCGATCATCGCGATAAGAATGATCGTGTAAAGCGGCAGCGGCGACCGCAACATTTGCACTGCATTGCCTTCGTGTGCGGCCTCGATCTCGTTTTCTTCGACCTGCCTGAGAGACATAAAACTCACATCGCCAGTCCACCGTCAGCCTGTATCACCTGGCCCGTAATATATGCGGCTGAAGGCGTCAGCATAAAGCACGCAATTTCGGCAACTTCCTCGACCCTGCCGAGACGCCCGAGCGGTATCGATGCCAGGATCTTTTCGCGGTATTCGGCGTTCATTTCACTGGCCATCGCCGTCTCGATCAGCCCCAAAGCGAGCGCGTTGACTGTGATGCGGCGGCTGGCAACTTCTTTTGCCAGGGCTTTTGTCAGACCGATCATCCCGGCTTTTGAGGCTGAATAATTCGACTGGCCCAACATTCCCACTACGCCGCTGATCGACGAGATATTCAGTATCGATCCGCCGTTCTCGTTCTTCATCATCGGCCTCAATACGGCCTTCGAAAAATTCCAAGCACCCTTTAGATTGGCGTCAATAACGGCGTCCCAGTCATCTTCCTTCATCCGAAGTATCAGTTGATCGCGTGTGATGCCGGCGTTGTTTATCAAATAGTCGACCGTTCCAAATTCGGTAACGGCTGCCTTCACGAAT
>JBDTMQ010000513.1:0-5047 GCA_039934155.1 Acidobacteriota bacterium
TTCCGATTTTAGAGCCCTTGTCGTCAACAATCGCCTGATCGCCGTGGCCGAACGCATCCCGGCTCATGTGATCGGCGACGGGAAGAGTACGATCCAGCAGTTGGTCGACGCGGCAAATGAAGATCCGCGGCGCGGCTATGGACACGAAAAAGTTCTGACGTTGATCGAGGTGGATGGCCAGACGAAACGTCTGATCGGCGCACTCGGCTATGAACTTGAATCCGTTTTGCCTAGGGACGAAATACTTTACTTGAAAACGACGGCGAACATTTCAACGGGTGGAACGGCGATAGATCGAACCGATGAGGTACATCCCGAAAATGTATTCCTCTTTGAGCGGATCGCGCGCATTATCGGCCTCGACGTGGCCGGCGTGGATATCATTGCGCCCAATGTCACTGAACCGCTTCGTGAGAGCGGCGGCGGAATTATTGAAGTAAATGCTGCCCCCGGTTTTCGAATGCATTTATCGCCATCTGAAGGAATAGGCCGAAACGTTGCCGAATACGTAGTAGACATGCTTTATCCGCCGGGAATTGCCTCGCGGATCCCGATAATTTCGATTACCGGAACCAACGGAAAGACAACTACCACACGGCTGATCGCCCATATTCTCAAGGGCAGCGGTAAAACGGTGGGTTTTACAACTACCGACGGGACATACATACAGAATCAACAGATCCTGTTTGGCGACAATACAGGTCCCGTTTCAGCACAATTGGTGCTCAAGGATCCGACGGTCGAGGTTGCCGTTCTCGAAACGGCCCGCGGCGGGATCATCCGTTCAGGCCTCGGTTTTGATTACTGCGACATTGGCGTTGTGACCAATGTCGCCGCTGATCATCTTGGCCTTAAAGACGTTAACACGCTTGAAGATCTGGCCCGCGTCAAATCGGTCGTGCCGCGTGCGGTCTCAAAAAAGGGCTACGCTGTCCTTAATGCCGAGGACGAGAATGTATATCGGATGCGCGATATGGTCGAAGGCCATTGTGTATATTTTTCAATGGATGAGAACCATCCGAATATCCAGCGTCAGGCGCGTCGCGGAAGGATATCCTGCGTCTTTGAAAACGGCTATGTGACCATTCTCAAGGGTAAATGGAAGGTACGCATCGAAAAGGTCGTGAATGTTCCGTTGACCTATGGCGGCCGCGCTGAGTTTATGATCCAGAACGTGCTTGCGGCGACGCTTTCCTGTTTTGTTCACGGCGTTTCTCTCGAAGACCTGCGTGTCGGATTGACAACGTTTAACGCCGGCACTGCGCAGACGCCGGGACGTCTGAACTTTATCGACGTCGGCGACGCGACCGTGCTCGTCGATTACGCGCATAACCCGGCCGGACTATTAGGTTTGCAGAAATTCATCAATAAACTCCCCAACAAGTACCGAACGGTCGTGATGAACGGAACCGGTGATCGCCGCGATGACGATATTCGCGAATTCGGCAAGATCGCGGGTGATACCTTTGATCGCATAGTCATTCGCCGGGGGAATTACCTTCGCGGACGCGCCGAAGAAGACATGTTCCGGCTTTTGCAGGAAGGGATCGAACAAAGTGAGAACAAACCTCAGGTCAGGGTTATGCCTGAAGGACGCGATGCGATCAGGCATGCGATCAAGAACAGCCGGAAAGGCGAGCTGGTCGTCACACTCGCTGATCTTGTACGAGAGGACATTAAATACGTGCAGGAGTTAAGGGACGAATTTCTGCAAAAGAAAGCCGACGTTGAGGCCGACAGTTAATCATAGACCGCTGTGACGGTTTTGCCGTCGGAATCGATCCAGCCACGGTACATTCCGTCCGAATTAAAGGGAAGTGAAACATTCCCGGCAGAATCGACGGCGATCAGGCCGCCTTCGCCGCCGATCGCTGTCAGGTGTTCGACCACTTCGGCCGTCGCTTGCGACAACGATATATCCTTGTATTTCATTCGGGCCGCAACATCAAAAGCCGAGACGCTCAGCATAAAATACTCACCGTAGCCGGTGCAAGAGACCGCGCACCGGCAATCGGCATAGTTTCCTGACCCGACGATCGGCGTATCGCCGATCCGTCCGAACTTTTTATTGGTCATCCCGCCAGTTGACGTCGCCGCGGCGAGAACACCCGCCGAATCACAGGCAACGGCTCCGACCGTGCCTTTCGAACGAGTTACTGTTTCGACACCCTTTATACGGGCTTCTGGCGGCTTATCGGGCCCCGGCATATCATCAAGTATCCGCAGCTCAACGGCGGAATGATCAAGCTGAACAATCCCCGCATCACGCGCCTTCAAAAGTTGCTCGTATCGGTGGTCGGTAAAAAAATACGCATCGTCGGCCATTTCGACGCCCATTTGTTCGGCAAACTGGTTCGCCCCTTCGCCGCCAAGCAGAACATGTTCTGTCCGCGACATCACCAGCCGGGCCAGCTTTATCGGATTTTTCACGTTTCTGACGAATGCGACAGCGCCTGCTCTTAAGCGGGCGCCGTCCATGATACATGCGTCCATCTCGTTCTTGCCGTCGTGGGTAAAGACCGAGCCCCGCCCGGCATTG
This sequence comes from Acidobacteriota bacterium, assembly GCA_039934155.1. GTDB lineage: Bacteria > Acidobacteriota > Blastocatellia > Pyrinomonadales > Pyrinomonadaceae > OLB17. The sequence goes on from JBDTMQ010000513.1 coordinate 2,540, forward strand.
AATAGCGGAAAATCCTCGAGCGACACTACGGCAGACTCGACAGCATCGAGCGATGAACCGCCATTTTTCAGAACGGACCATCCAACCCTCAGCGCAGTCTCCAGCCCTCCGCGATACTCACGTTCAAGTTCCGCGGTCATAAGCGATCTGAGTATTGTCCCGGCACCACCGTGTAATGCCAAAGCTAATTTCGCCATAGGAGAAATTTACCACAGTTGATCCGTCACCATAGAAGTTACAGATGTTAAAAGAAACGTTATTTAGTGCGCTCTGGTTTACAACTTTATGTTCCGAAGCCGCAGGGCGTTCATGATCACAAAAACAGAACTGAAGGTCATTGCCGCGCTTGCGATCATCGGCGAAAGCAGTAAGCCAAAGAAGGGAAATAGGACACCGGCCGCGATCGGTACGCCGACGATGTTGTATATGAAGGCAAAAAACAAATTCTGCCGAATGTTCCGCATCGTCGCTATACTCAGATTTCGGGCTTTTAGAATTCCGCTTAGGTCCGGCTTGAGCAGCGTGATGTCAGCGGATTCGATCGCCACATCCGTACCGCTGGCGAACGCGATCCCGACGTCAGCCTGTGCCAACGCCGGCGCATCATTAACCCCGTCACCCGCCATCGCAACGATCTTTCCTTGCGACTGCAGTTCTTTTACCTTCGCTGCTTTGTCCGCTGGCATGACCTCAGCAAATATTTGGTCGATTCCAAGCCGATCGGCGACTACCTGGCCTGTTTTTTGGTTGTCGCCGGTCATCATTATGACTTCGATATACTGTCGATGAAGCGCATCGACAGCTTGTTTTGCCGACGGCTTAAGAGCATCTGCAACGCCGAGCAATCCTGCAAGTCGGCCATCAACCGAGATGAATATGATCGTTTGACCTTCGTCACGAAGAATCTCTGAGGTTTCGAAAAAGTCGTGACCGACTGGTTCGGCAAGATCGTCCGAAACGACAAATTGCAGACTTCCAACTCTTACCCTCTCATTTCCAATTTCACCTGCAAGTCCTTTGGCCGTGATGGACTCGAATTTTTCAACGCTTTGCGGCTCGATCGCTAGCTCGGCAGCCTGTTTAACGATCGCTTTTGCGAGCGGATGCTCGCTTAACTTTTCGAGATTGAAAGCACGCTGCAACACGTCACCTTTAACATATCCGTTCGTCGCCACAATGCTTTGCACGACCGGCCGCCCTTCCGTCAAAGTACCTGTCTTATCGACGACTATCGCATTGACTTTCTCAAGAGTTTCCAATGCTTCTGCCTTTTTTACGAGCACGCCGCTTCGGGCGCCGTGGCCCGTACCGACCATGATCGCCATGGGCGTCGCGAGGCCAAGTGCACACGGGCAGGCGATAATAAGCACCGAAACCGCCGCCACGATCGCATAAGCGAGACTGCCGACGATAAGGAACCAAGTGAGAAACGCTACGACGGCAACGACAATGACGGCCGGGACGAAATATGATGAAACAACATCGGCGAGCCGCTGTATCGGCGCACGGCTGCGTTGGGCCTCGCCCACCATCTTTACGATATTTGCCAAAAGCGTTTCTGAGCCGACCTTTTCGGCACGCATTACGAACGATCGGCCGCCGTTCAGCGTGCCGCCTATGATGCTGTCCCCGGTGCGTTTTTCGACCGGCATCGATTCGCCAGTGACCATCGATTCGTCGATAGAACTTTCGCCCTCGACGATGCTGCCGTCTGTGGGAATCTGTTCATTTGCTTTGACCCGCAGTATTTGTCCAACGTGAACGTGTCTGAGGTCAACCGTCTCTTCGTGCCCGCCGTCGTGAATGATAGTTGCCGTTTCAGGCGCGAGTCTTAGCAGCTCTTTGATCGCCGACGACGTCTGGGATCGCGCTTTTAATTCCAGGACCTGTCCGAGCATGACAAGTGTTGTGATCACAGCCGCCGATTCGAAATACACAGGTATTGCGCCGGTGTGGACATCAACCATTGAAGCAGGGAAGATCGATGGCACCAACAGAGCCACAAGGCTGAACAGATACGCTGTCGCGGTGCCGATCGCGTTCAACGTGAACATATTCGGACTGACGTTCTTGATCGACAGGGCGGCCCGCTGAAAGAACGGCCAGCCGGCCCAGAAAACTACTGGCGTCGCCAGGATGAACTGCATCCAGAGCGAGGATTTTTGCCACGAATGTACCATCTCGGCGGGCAGGAACATCTAGCTCATCGCAGCGACGAAAATGGGCACCGTCAGGGCGGCCGCGACCCAAAATCGCCGCCGCATATCGGTAAATTCCGGGTCGGGTGCGTCATTGAGCGAAATTTCTTTTGGTTCGAGAGCCATCCCGCAGATCGGACAACTGCCCGGTCCGATCTGAACGATCTCGGGGTGCATCGGACAGGTATATTCAACCTCGTCGTTAGCCGGATCGTTCATTTCGTGCGATCTGCCCGCCGACTGGTCAGGCTTTGTTAAGTATTTATCCGGATCGGCGGCAAACCGATCGCGGCAAGAGACGGCACAGAAA
>JBDTMQ010000514.1:0-7384 GCA_039934155.1 Acidobacteriota bacterium
AAAGATACTGCCGTGCGCCGTCTACCTCGAGGGCGAGTACGGCATCAGCAACTTGTTCGTCGGCGTGCCAGTCAAACTTGGCAAGAACGGCGTCGAACAAATAATCGAGATCAGCCTGACCAACGACGAACGTACCGCACTGCATAAGAGCGCGGCGGCCGTTCAGGAACTGGTCGACATTCTCGAGATCTGAGATCATTCAAAATTTCGTTGAAAAAAGGGAGCTGCTTGTGGCTCCTTTTTTTATTGTTCGTTCAAACTGACATATTCGGTCAATCAAACTGACAGATTCTGTTGCTTTCTGCCCTAGACAGCTTTCGCTAACTCGTTTCTTTTCAGCATTTAGTGTTTGGCACGAGGGTTGAATATAGGTGAGCGGCGGCGAATGCCGTCAAACCTGCCCGATCTGATCCGGGCATTCACCAGAAAGGAGCCGACACATGAAGCTGTCAACTTACAAATTTAACCCGCTAAGAGCACTTGCCACTGTTATGGTGCTGTGTTCGCTGACCGCAGCGAATATTCCCGCCGTCGCAGCAGTAAGCAGCACCTCTGACCGCGTCGCGGTCAAAGCGGCTTTGCCGGCGTACACCACCGATCTTTCGGAGCTTGGCCGTCAAGGAAGGATCCGCGAGAATCTGAGCCTCGAGCCGCAAACACTGCGACTTATCGAGGTTTTGGAAAAAGGTGGCGCCCGCCAGCCGCTGATCGTCGATGAGACCGGAAATGCTTCCGAACTGATCGTCGAGCAGCTGGCCGCTCGTATCGGCAGCGGCAGCGTTGCCGAAGCTCTCCGCGACAAAACGGTTCTAAAGCTTGAGCTTGATGATCTTTTTTCAAATTCGAAGACAAGCGGCGACATCGACACGGCATTCAATAGCGTGATCGACCGGGCCGCTGCATCGAACGGCAAGGTCATTCTGTTCATCAGCGATGTAGCCGATATTCTCGTTTCCGGCTCGGCGGCCCAAAAGCTCGCCTCCGCGATAGCCGACCGAAAGGTGACGGTCATCGCCGGCAGCTCAAAAGCCGATTACTCGGAAAAGATCGCAGCTTCAAAAGAATTTGCGGATAAGTTCGAGATCATCTCTGTGAATTCGGGTCAGAACGGTTCGCGAACTGCCGACGCAAAAAGTCGCTTTCTCGATGGATTTGTAGGCGACAACGTGTCACCCGACCTTCGCGAAATGATCGAGGCCGATCCCACCGGCAACACACGCGTCGACGTGATCCTGCAAGCTTCCGATGTTAACAGCGAGGTTTTTCGAAGCCTTCTCGCCGCGGGCCACTCGCGGATAACGGGACGCGTTGCCGGCACCGACAGTCTTTTCGTTAACCTGCAGTTGTCTGAACTTGAAAGCCTGGCAAACAGCGGCTTTGTTAACTACGTTTCACCTGATCGTCCGACGGCCTCGTCCGGCCATGTCGAAGAGACGACCGGTGCCAGCCTGGTCCGCAGCCAGCCCGCAACCGCTAATGCGCCCGCGTATACGCTGAACGGCAGCGGCATCGGCGTAGCGGTACTCGACTCAGGAATTTACTCATCGCACGAGGGATTCAAGACCAACGGCGTCTCGCGTGTGGTCGCGAATGTAAACTTTACAAATTCGACCTCGACCGCTGATAAATACGGCCACGGAACGCACGTTGCCGGACTCGCTGTCGGAAGCTCAGACAAAAAGAACGGCGCGTATCGCGGTGTTGCCCCGAACGCCAATCTGATCAGCGTCAAAGTTTTGAACGATATCGGCACGGGCCAGACCTCGTGGCTGCTGAAAGGACTTGACTGGGTTCTTCAAAATCGCACGACGTACAACATTCGCGTCGTCAACCTGAGCCTCGGTGCGACAGCCATCGATTCCTATAAGAACGATCCCATTTGCCGCAAGGTAAAAGATCTGGTGGCCGCCGGTATCGTTGTCGTGGCTGCGGCAGGCAACCTTGGTAAATCTTCCACAGGCAAAGAGACCTATGGAAGGATCCATTCGCCCGGCAACAGCCCGTACGTTATCACCGTCGGCGCAAGCAATACTTACGGCACCAAGCGTCGCTCTGACGACACGGTCGCTTCGTACAGCTCGCGCGGACCGACACGAAGTTTTTACAAAAATCAGAACGGCGTAAAAGTTTACGACAACGTGGTCAAACCCGATCTGGTCGCTCCCGGCAATAAGATCGCGTCGTACCAGTCGGTCGACAATCTTCTTTCAGCCGAAAACCCGCAGCTCAAGATCAAGGATCTTACCGGCACCGACCAGAACGCCATGATGTATATGAGCGGCACGTCGATGTCGACACCGGTCGTGGCCGGCGGCGCCGCTCTGCTTCTGCAGGCTAATCCGCGACTGACCCCCGGAATGGTTAAAATGCTGCTTGAGTACACCGCACAGCCGATCGCCGGCGCGGATATGCTCGAGCAGGGAGCTGGCCAGCTCAATCTTGATGGAGCCGTTAGGCTGACCCGAACGCTTCGCAGCGATGTCGATTTTCAGTCTGCTGCAAAGGGAACGTCGATGCTTGACGGATCATCGTCAGCGGCGACGCCATCGTCGACGATCGGCAACAGCTTTAACTGGTCGCAACTGATTCTTACAAATCACGGCTTTATTACGGGATCGAATCTCTCGACCAAGTTTCAAGAGGTCTACAAACGCGAACGAGCTTTCAGCAGCGGTGTAAATTCGACCGGCGGCGTCTTTTCGCTAAATACCGCGTCGTACTACACCACCGGTTTAACGCTTAACAGCTATGTAACGAAAAGCAGCGGCGGATCCGCGGGCGCCGGCACTAAGGTGCTTTCGTTCGGGGTTTTGGTCGGTGACGGAGTTCTGATCGGCGACGGAGTTCTGATCGGCGACGGAGTTCTGATCGGTGATGGGGTTTTGATCGGCGACGGAGTTCTGATCGGTGATGGGGTTTTGATCGGCGACGGAGTACTGATCGGCGACGGAGTCCTTATAGGAGATGGGGTTCTGATCGGCGACGGAGTTCTGATCGGCGACGGAGTTCTGATCGGCGATTCGATCCTGGCACTTGCCAACACCACCTTGATATCAGGCGATGACACCCCCTGTATGGACACTGACCTGGAGTAGGTTTTCTCTATCCCACTGAAATAAATACGGAGAATACTAAAATGCTATTTCATACGAATACAAAAACCGGAATCGACCAATACTCGGCACACCCGCTTACACTGGCCCCAGATCTGAGACAGGTCTTTGAAATGACCGAAGCGCATCGCAGCGAGGCACTCCAGTTCCTGGCCATTCGCCCGGTACACACCGTCGTCATGACAAGCTTTATCAATGACAACGGCATCGAGAGCTCGCTGAATCGCGGTCGCTTCTTTGGCTACAGAAATACAAAAGGAACGCTCGAAGGGATCGCATTGATCGGACATACGACGCTTGTCGAAGCAAGAACCGATGAGGCGCTCAAGGCCTTTGCATTCGAAGCAAGAAACTCGCGGACGCCGGTCCATCTGATCATGTCAAGCGGTCAGGATGCAGAAGAATTCTGGCGGTGGTTCGGCGACGGTCTACACGAACCCAGGCTCTCATGCACCGAACTGCTCTTTGAGGTCAGCTTCCCTTATCTGGTCCAGCCCTGCGAATGGGACATCAGACTGGCGACAATGGACGAACTGGAAGCGGTCGCACAGGCCCAGGCAGCGATCGCTTTTATGGAATCCGGTGTCGACCCGATGCTGACAGACCGCAAGGGATTTCTGGAAAGGACCGCACGCCGAATATCACAGCAACGCGTGTTCGTTGTCTTTGAGAACGGCACGATGGTCTTTAAGGCAGATATCATCGCCGAAACCAGCGATGTCATATATCTTGAAGGTATATATGTCGCCCCTGAATATCGCGGCCGCGGCGTCGGCTCGAATTGCCTCGGCGGGATGACTCTTGAGCTGTTGAAAAGAGCACAGAATGTGTGCCTGCTGAGCAACATCAGCTTTATCGAAGCTCACCTAAGTTATCTAAAGGCAGGATATAAGAACACGGACTCGTGTACAACACTGTTCGTCTAACAAAAAACAAAGATAGACAACGAGGTTAAACGATGGCATAATAACGGCGGCTGATCTTTTGCCCGCCGTTATTATTCTTGCCGCGAGATCATAAACAGATTCACTTTCATACGATCAGGTTGTACCGGCTTCTCACAGTTTTTGAAAGTGCTGCCTCCGAAGCACATTGCGTGAACCCCGCATCATATGAATTTTCAGAAACTTACCAAGGGATACATGTGGGTAGTCCGGTTCGGGGGAATCGCAACTATCCTGCAAGCTCTCTGGAATGTCCCGCTTGAGCGCGTAACTTTCAATTTCCTGCTGCTTTTCTGCTTTACGATCGGCATCGGATCCAGGATGACGGTCCAGATCCCCCGATTCAAGTCACATATAGCCGTATCGGATACATTTGTTTTTCTAGCCCTTCTGATATACGGCGGCGAACTCGCCATAATACTCGCCGCTTTGGAAGCAGCTTTTTCCTCGTGGCGGTTCTGCACCCGGAAATTGACCGTCTTCTTTAATGCTGCCGCGATGGCCCTTTCGACGAGTGCCGTCGTTTTTGTATTGTCTATCGCCGGCTTTTATCAGGGCGGCCAGGTCGTCAATCCGAGCGGGAAGACGGCGAATTTCCTAGTCACCCTCTCGGCGATCGTTTTGACCTACTTCCTTGTCAACACATCTCTCGCCTCCATTCACGATTCGTTAAAGAACGGGATTCCGCTCTGGGACACCTGGAAAGACAAATACGTCTGGACATTTTTCTCCTATTTTATTGCGGCTGCTGTGGCGGGTGCGTTAGTGCGGCTTTCATATACTTTTGGTCCGAGTGTGGTGATCGCCTCGCTGCCGATGATCTTTTTTCTTCATTTGGCGTACAGAATGTACCTGAAGAATGTCGAGATATCGATACTTCAGGCCGATCAGGCACACGAATACGCCAAGACGCTCGAGGAACGGACCGCCGCACTTCGCGATTCGGAGCAACGCTTCCGCAGCGCTTTCACATACGCGCCGATCGGCATAGCGCTCGTGTCGCCCACGGGCACCTGGTTAAAAGTTAACCGCGCAATGAGCGTAATTCTCGGCTATACAGATGCCGAATTTCTCTCGACCGATTTCCAGTCGATGATCTTTCAGGAAGACCTGCCGGCCACTCTGGTAAGCATCAATCAGATCCTTGCCGGCAAGACCGAGAACTGCCAGATGGAGCAGCGATACGTTCATAAGAAAGGCCACACTGTATGGACATCGTGGAGTTTGTCGGCAGCGAGCGACGTACACTCGGACAACGTCGGTCTGATATTTCAGCTCCAGGACGTTACCGACAAAAAACTCGCACAGGAAAAGCTCCAGCACGAGGCGACGCACGATGCTCTGACCGGGCTCCCGAACAGGCTCTTCTTCATGCGCCGGCTTGCCGAGGCACTGCAAAAGTCCAAACAAAATCCAAGATATCAGGTAAGCATTCTGTTCATCGACCTTGACCGTTTTAAATATGTGAACGACAGTCTCGGGCATTTGAGTGGCGACCGGCTGCTTATTGGCATATCTCAAAGGCTTCGCGAATGCATGCGGCCGCCCGATATCGTTGCACGGCTCGGCGGCGACGAATTCGTAATACTGGTCGAAGGCCGGTATTACATGGAAAAAGTCACGCGGATCGCTGAGCGCATTCAGCGAAAATTCAACCTGCCGTTCGATGTCGGCGGACACGAGATCTATAGTTCGGCGAGTATAGGAATTTTGCACGCGACCGACAAGCACCGGTCATCTGAAGATATGATGCGTGATGCCGACACCGCCATGTATCACGCAAAACGGGCCGGAAAGGCGCGCCACGAGGTCTTTGACGAAAAGATGCATCGGGCCGCCAACGAAACCCTGCGGCTCGAGACCGACCTGCGGCGTGCAGTAGAAAATGACGAATTGTCGATCGCATACCAGCCGATATTTTCGGTAGCCGACCGCAGCCTTATGGGCGTCGAAACTCTGACCCGATGGGAACATCCGGAATTAGGAAACATCACGCCGGGTAAGTTCATCCCGCTGGCCGAAGAGATCGGTTTGATCGAGGAGCTCAGCGAAAAGATCCTCCGCAGATCCTGTAAAGAGATCTCGATGGTCGATGGGCTCTTTGAACGGTATTCGGGATTTCGGCTTAACGTAAACCTCTCCTGCCGGCATTTTGCGAGACCTACAATGGTCGGCAAGATCGACGAGATACTTGACGAGACAAACTTCGCACCAAATCGGCTTAGGCTCGAGATCACCGAATCGGTCGTTTTTGAACATCAGCAGCGTGCTGTCGAGATGCTGCACGATCTTAGACAGCTCGGGATCGAGATAGCGATCGACGATTTTGGAACCGGCTATTCAAATCTCAGCTATCTGGTCAGCCTTCCTATTTCTTCGCTGAAGATCGACCGGTCGTTCATCAGCGCGATAGGAAATGACGGCGGGAACAGCGCGATGGTGAGGACGATGGTGACGATGGCACACAGCCTCGGCCTATCGGTCGTCGCCGAGGGCGTCGAGACCGAGGCTCAGTTGGAAGTGCTTCGGGAATTAAATTGCGAACTGGCTCAGGGTTTCTTACTGGCGAGGCCGATGTCGCTGTCAGAATTCAAGAAGTTCGTTGCTGACGACGTCAGTCTCTTTACTGCCGGGCAAAGCGAAATTGCCTCTGTTTCGCTGGTCCAATAAAAGCTTATTTTTTGAGCCATCCAAAACAACAGGAGGCTGTTATCAACGTAGTGGACAAGAATAATATCGCTACCAGTCATCTTCCCGAAAAATGGATGCACAAAATCAGGGTTCGAAAAATTTTTATGTTGTTCTATGAAAGTGGTCCATTTCTTTTTCTCATCAGCAAAATCGCCGTCTGTTTCCTTTACTATTACTTCAGGCGCCGACGGATTGTTGCGCCCCATAGGCTTGTCATCTTTCAATGAGGCTTTCAACGCCATTTTTCCAAAGATCCGGCCGATAAATACGCGCTTGCAGTGCAGTTTTCCGGCTATCATTTCCTCCCATAGCCTGCAATGTTTCAGCATTTGGTAAACATTCATTTTTCCAAACTCTGCCTTGCTGTCTTTATCGAGCATATTTATTCTCCCGATTAGCTCGCCTGTTGTGACATCATCAAATATTGTTTTCATTTAAAAGTCCGTAAAGGTTTACATTGCAAAGATATTATCCATATCGGCGGCTAAAGGGTGGTAATATCGACATTCAGCGGTGTTGTTTCGGACAAAAATTTCAGATATCCTTGTAAAAAACTAATGCCATGAAAAACCTGTGCATCGTCATCCCCGAAAATAACTCCAACGCCAGCAGCATAATGCTCACTTACGAGGTGTT
>JBDTMQ010000515.1:0-12173 GCA_039934155.1 Acidobacteriota bacterium
TCTTCACGCGTCGCAGAGCGTACTTTTTCAGTAATCTCGCAAGTTCCGTCGCATGTTCATCTGAGTCGTTCACACCGCCAAGCAGTACATACTCGAATGTAAATGTCTCGCCGCGCTTCAACGTGGATTCAAAGCGTTTTGCCGCCGACAAAAGCGCGTCGATATTCCAGCGTTTGTTGATCGGCATTAGCTTGTCACGAAGAGCATCATTTGGCGCCGATAATGATATGGCCAAATTAGGTCGTTCCTCGAGTGCTGTAAAATCATCGATCCGCGGGACTATGCCCGCGGTCGAAACGGTAACGCGACCAGGCACAATGAACAACCCGTCCTTTTTCGAGATGATGCCGAGAGCTGTGATCAGATTTTCATAATTCAGCAAAGGCTCGCCGGCGCCCATCGCAACCAGATTAGTGCCATGCGGAGTTTCGGTCCCGACACCGTAAACATCATTTAAGACGGTGATGATCTGCTCAACTATCTCACCGGCAGTGAGGTTCCTATACAGTCCCAACTTGGCCGTAAGGCAGAAATCGCATTTAAGTGGACATCCGGACTGTGAAGAAAAGCAGATCGTGTCACGTTTCTCAGACGGGATGAAGACGGCCTCGACGGGCCGGCCGTCGGTAGTCGTCATCAGATAACGCCGTGTTCCGTCCTCAGAAACGTACTTTGAACCCACGGTCAACACCGAACCGGTCCCCACAGAGCTAAGCTTATCTCGAAACGAGAGGGGCAGATCGGTCATCTCATCGATCGAAAGTTGTCGCCGCCCATGCAAATTCTTGAAGATCTGAGCGCCGCGGTAACTCGGCTCGCCAAGATCGGCAGCTACCGTTTCCAGCTCTTCGCGCGTCAGACCCGTTATGTGCCGATTTTCGACCATTGTAAATATATTATCGTATCTTTGACCGCTCGGCATCGCATCACACCGTACTCCATTTTGATAAACTTTTAATGATGAGACCTAGGGGGACGGGAAACTCTTGGATGCGAATACGGCTGTATCTACTGCCCACAGTGTTACTGGCGGCATTCTTTGCGGCATCCTGCTCATCATTTTATTCCAGTGATAACCATGCCGACGAAGTTCGGCCCGAAAACTCGGCACCCGCCGGCGTCCTGCCCGCCGAACGGCTTCCGTTCGGCAATCCGTCCTCTGCCAAGGCCAACCCATCGGACCCTGACAATTATCTCGTGGTCAAGAGCACATTCATACTCTCGTATAACGATCGGCGCGGAACAGCGAATTGGGTCGCCTGGCAAACGACCAAGGCCGACCTTGGAGAAAGATTGGCACGCGGTGACTTTCAGCCGGACGCATCACTGCCTTCAAACTTTCGGCGAATAACCCCGAACGATTATTCGGGAAGTGGTTATGACCGCGGACATTTGGTCCCGAGCGCCGACCGGTTCGCCGATGGCGCCGTAAATGCCGAGACATTTCAAATGTCGAATATTGTTCCGCAGGCCCGTAGCCTCAATCAGTTTCCCTGGGAAAAGCTTGAGTCATATTCCCGTTCGCTGGTCCGCCGCGGCTTTACGCTGTTTACTTATGCCGGTGTTTACGGCGATCTGGGAACCAGCCGGAATAAGGTGGTCATCCCCGCCCGCTGCTGGAAGGTGATCGTCGTCCTTCCGCCGGGTAAAACGGCTGCTGACATCGGCCCGGAAACGAGGATAATTGCAGTCGACATGCCGAACGTTGATTCATTGCGGAGGCGATCCTGGCGCGAATTTAGAACGTCGGTTCGATCAATTGAACAGGCAACCGGATATGATCTTTTATCGACCCTATCGGCCGCTCTTCAGGAGAAGCTCGAGACTAGCGTCGACCGTTGATGAATGAAACCTGTTAAAACCGCCAACGTATTCAAATGCAATGAAAACTCCGCTGATCATACTGTTCACAATATTCGCGCTTGCGATAAGCGTTATGGCTCAAACAAAACCGGGTACCCCGTCAGCCGACGTATCAAGCATCGACGGAATTTTGAAGGCTGTTTACGACGTGATCTCAGGCGACGCGGGCCAGACGCGCGACTGGGCCAGATTCCGATCGCTTTTTCATAAAGAGGCCCGGTTGATCCCTACGGGAAAAGCGGGCAAATCCGGCGGATACAATGCGACCGTTCTAACGCCGGACAATTATATCGCCCGCGTCGAGCCGGTATTTGCAAAGCAGGGCTTTTACGAGCGGGAAAAGGCAAGACGAGTCGAACGCTTCGGCAGCGTCGCGCAGGTGTTTTCGACGTACGAGTCATTCCACGGTCCGAAAGACGAGAAGCCATTTATGCGGGGAATCAACAGCTTTCAACTTTTTTACGACGGCCGGCGATGGTGGGTAATGTCAATTTTTTGGCAGGCCGAGACCGCCGAAACCCAGATCCCGTCAGAATTCTTAAAGAATAAAAGTTAGCCGGGCCAAGTGCCGCAGTAAACGAATTCTGCGTCGCCCGTCAACTCGATCACGTCGTCGTCACGCCACGCGACCCTCGTCTTACCGCCTGGCGAATGGACATAGACATTTCGTTCGGTTCGTCCGGTAAATGCAGATAATACGGCCGCGCCGCTAGAACAGGTTCCCGACGCGGCAGTTTCGCCGGCGGCGCGTTCCCAAATTCGAAGTTCGATATTCGATCGGTCCAATACGCGTACAAAAACTATATTTGCCCGTTCTGGAAAAGCCTGGTGGGTCTCTAATTCGCGCCCGTAATTTCGCCAATCGAGCTCAAGATCTTCGACAAAAATACAGGCGACCGGATTCCCTACATTAACAGCCGAGATCTTGAAGACCTGCCCGCCCAGATCGATCGGCATGTCGATCACCGACTCAACGGGCGAATCGGTGCGGACAGGAATACTCTCGCTTTCGAAAGCGGGCCGGCCAATCTCTGCGGTAAATGAAAAGGAATTGTTGTCATTACTGCCGAGTAAGTTGAATTTTTTGATTCCGCTTCTTGTCTCGAACGAAAGGTGTGGCGCAAGCCAGCGATTTTGTCGATATAGATACGCGGCGGCGCACCTCGTTCCATTACCCGAAAAGCCTGCAATACTTCCGTCAGGGTTAACTATTTCGCAAAAGTAGTCGGCGTCGCTATCGTCAGTTTGACGCAGAACGGCGATGCCGTCGGCTCCGGCGCCGGTGTGACGGTGGCAGATCGCCATCGCCAGATCGGGCAGTTCCGTGTTCGGCCCCAGTAATCTTTCTTCGATAACGATGTAATCGTTGCCGAATCCGTGGAACTTACAAAACGGGACGTCGGTCATGCTTTCTTGATCTAGCGTCTCGCTGCGGGTGCCGGTACGATCTTTAGCATCAGGTGGCGTCCGTCGCGGATCAGATCCACCTCGTATTCTTCGCCCGCCTTAAGCTCTCCGAGAATATAGGTATAATCCATCACGTTGCGAACCTCTTTCCCAGCAAGTTTGACAACCTTATCACCGGGTTTGATGCCGGCCTTTGCTGCCGGTGAACCATCCCGGACGCCGTCGAGAACAAGGCCGTCGGTAGAATCCGCATAGCTGGGGACCGTTCCCAAAGACACGCTGAATCCAGTGCTGCGGCCTGCGATACCCGACGATTTCGCTGTCGTATAGGTCGGCCGTCGCGGGTCGCGATCGATCGTATAGACAATGTCGGCGACATAGTTCGTTATGCGCGCCAGACCGTCATAATTTACCTTTTCGGCCGTATCCGACGGCTTGTGGTAATCGACATGTGTTCCGGTGAAAAAGAAGAGTACCGGGATCTGTTTGCCGTAGAACGATGAATGATCAGACGGCCCGAACCCGTCCTCATTCAGCGCCAGATTGAACGGCTCAACCGGCAATCCGACCTTGCCGTTACTGACAGGGATCACCGAAGGCTGGAATATTATCTTTGAGATCGCCGGATCGCGAAGTCCGTTCTTGCTCTCGACCAGAGTCTTCCATTCGCTGGCGGTTCCTATTCCGCCGACATTCAATTTCTGGTTATTTAATCGGCCGACCATATCCAGATTGATCATCGCAACGGTTTTGTTTAACGGCCAGACCGGATTGTTAACATAATATTTCGAGCCTATCAGGCCCTCTTCCTCGCCGCTGAAGGCCATGAAAATAATCGTCCGTTTATTGTCGCCGCGGGCAGCGAATTCACTTGCCAACTCAAGGATCGCCGACGTGCCCGAAGCATTGTCATCGGCGCCGTGATGAATGGCTGACGAATTGACGTCCAAACTTCCCTGACCACCGTGACCAAGATGGTCGTAATGCGCTCCGATAATGATGGCCTCGCCTTTTAATGCCGGATCGGTTCCCGGCAAAATGCCGATAACGTTGTATGCTGATGCCTTTTTCTTTTTGAGATCGATCCTTAATCGGGCAGTCGCATCGATCGGATTACGAACGGTGATCTTTGCATCCACGGGACGAGCGGCATTCCATTTCTCGAATTCCGCGATCGACCGCGGGTCGTCCAGACCGAGAAGTGCGGCGCCCTCAGCACGGCTGATCCCCGCCGCGGGCAGTGCCAGCTCGCCGAACGTCTGGTCATACGAAAGCCGCGATAGATGGTCGTTTTGGAATTCTTTTTCGCTGCCGATCACCAGCAATGCGCTTGCGCCGTGCTCCTTTGCGATGCTTGCTTTCACATGCAGGTTGAATCGACCGAACTCAGAGTGCGGATCTCCGGCATCGGGCGTTCCGTCAAGGATCAGCAGGACCTTGCCTTTAACATCGAGGCCCGCGTAATCGTCATATTTCAATTCGATTGAATGTATCCCGTAGCCCGCGAACACTATGGGCGAATGCTGAATCTCGGCGTTTGGCGAATAGCCTGATGGAAGCCAGTTCTCACCGATCCCCAACTTTCTCGTTCCCGAAGGAGTTTTTGAAGTCAAAACGAGGAGATTTCCGGTTCCCTTTACAACACCGGAAACGTATGGGAACGGCTGCAAATAGTCTTTTCCCATGCCGGGCTTAAGCTTCGCTGCCCTGAAGATGCCCTGAATGTACGCGGCAGCCGCCGTTGCTCCCGCTTCGCCTGTTCGCCTGCCTGCCAGCTTGTCTGAAGCAAGATATTCGACATATTTGCGAAGCGAATTTTCGGCCCCCGCCACGTGCTGGGCTTTCTGCGCAGGCACGGCCGCGGCAAGTGCGGCTAAACAGATCGAAGCAAATAAAACTTTTCTCATATTGAACGGTCGCCGGCGTATGGCCGGACTTTGTCCTTAAGGCAAGCTGTCTCACTTTACCCAGTCGGCGATAAACACATTAGTATCGCCGCTTTTTGCGGCATTCCGATTCGACGCGAACACAAGCTTCTTACCGTCGGGCGAGAACATCGGGAATCCGTCGAACGATTCATAAAACGTCACCCTTTCGAGACCGGTCCCGTCGACATTTATCAGCGCCAGGTCAAAATTCGGCTGTCGCCGGCGGTTTGCCTTATCCGGATCAAAATAATTCGTACAAAATATAATGCTTTTGCCGTCGGTAGTAAAAAACGGAGCAAAGCTGGCTGAGCCGAGCTTTGTCACCTGTCTTTTATTTGAGCCGTCGGCATTCATCACCCAGATCTCAAAAACGGTCGGTACGACCAGGTGCTGAGCAAGTAAACTTCTATACGTTGTTATCGCTTCGGGCGTTTCCTGGGCAGAACGTCTATACACGATCTGCTTAGAATCGGGCGAGAAAAATGCCCCGCCGTCATAACCGATAGCGTCGGTCAAACGCTTGACATTGCCGCCGTCAATATCCATCGAGTAAAGGTCAAGATCGCCGTCACGTTCCGAAGTGAACACGATCTTTTTTCCATCGGGCGAGACAGTTGCCTCGGCATCATAGCCCGGCGTTTTGGTAAGATTCTGAATATTTTTGCCGTCCGGCGTGGAAGTGTAGATATCATACTCGGCGTAAACCGGCCAGACATAGCCTTTCGAACGGTCAGGTTCGGGCGGACAGTCCCGTCCCCCTTCGAAGGTCGAGGCGTACAAGATCTTCTTTCCGCCCTTAAAAAAGTAAGCGCAAGTCGTGCGTCCTTCGGCATTTGAAACCATCTTGGCGTTCGAGCCGTCCGTATTCATCGTATAGATCTGGTCACACCCGCGGCCGTCACGCTTTGACTGAAAGATCAATTGTTTCCCGTTCGACGAAAAATAAGCCTCCGCATTCTCGCCATTCGTGGTAAGCTGTCTGATATTTTTCAAATGCCCCTCGCCTGAAACCAGATTCGAGGGCGTTTGCGAAGAATTCACCGATACCAATAACAAAATAAAGGCAAGTGTAATTGTTAGTTTTGTCATAAGGACTAGGGTCTGCTGTATCAAATTGTATTCGAGCCAACAAGTATAGCGGATAAAAGATAGAAGCAAAAATCGGTTGTCAATGGCCGTTTCCCTAACTATTTTGCAGGTATGATATTCGAGACCAAAGACGAGATACTGCAGTGGTATGAAAGCCAGCCGAGGGCTCTGACCGATGAGTTCATAAGCGGCCTTGAGTGGGACAAAGTAAAGGATCATCCTCTGGACCGCAAGTTTATTCCTGTACTCCAGTATATGCGTGATGTCGAAACGCTGACCGATATGTATCATCGGGAGCTAAGGCGCACGCCGACCGGGCGCGACCCGGTGATCAGAAAATTCATGGAGCGTTGGGGAGTCGAGGAAGTAACTCATGGCGAGGTGCTGAATCGATTTCTCAACGAATACGGGATACCCACTGACGAAACCTGGCAGACGCAGGTCAGGCGCTCTGTTTCGACCACTTACAATTTAAATACTTATTTGCTGACGACCCTGACAAATCTCATCGGCAGCAAATTTACGGCGACGCATATGACCTTCGGCGCGGTGCATGAAATGACCACCGCCCAAAGCTATCGCCGTTTAAGGGAAATATCCGGCCACCCGATCTTGAACAAGATCTTGAAAGCGATCGTCCGCGAAGAATCGGCCCATACGCACTTTTATTGGAGCGTGGCCCGGCTTGAACTGCGAAAAAACGATTTTGCCAAAAAGCTTGCCCGGTTCGTTCTGGAAAATTTTTACTATCCGGTCGGGCAGGGTTCGAAGCCAAAGGCCCAGACCGAATATACGATCGCGACACTGTTTGGCGAAACAGACCTAGAAACGCTTGAAAAGACCGTAACCGTCCGTGTTCAGGCGCTACCAGGATTCGAAAAGGTGACGAAGGTGACCGATACGATCGGTGAGATCTGTCAACGCAAGGCCGGTTCCCTGCGTTCGGCCATCGCGGCCACCGTGTTGGTGTTCGGCATTACATTTTGCGATAGAATTCAATCCCTTCTTTAAGTTCGAGCTTGAGTTTCCCTTCAGACTCGGCGTGATCAAGGTGAGCGACTGCCTCAGAGATCGCCAGAAACCTGTGCACGTCGTGATCGAATGAATTTGGGAATATTTCCTGCGCGACCTGAAATGCAGTCGAGCCGGCGGCTTTGACCGCTGAGATCATCCGTCTCTGCCGCTCATCTATCGATCTGACATACCGGTTGAAGATCTCCTCAAAATCCGTGATCGGCTCACCATGTCCGCCGTAAACGAGCGTCGGCGCCTGGGCCCGAATCCTGGCCAGGCTGACAAGATATTCGGCCAGTGATCTGAAGCGCCTGTCGGGATCGACCGGATCGGGCGACAGGATCGGATTAGGCGTGATCCTCTTTAACACACAATCGCCGCAAACGAGCGTCCGGTCGGCTTCGCGAAAGAACGAGCACGACCCGGGCGTATGACCCGGCGTATGCAGAACGCGGATGACGCCGCTCTCGAACTCCAGGTCCGCGCCGTCATGCAGCTCTTGAAATTCACCATCTTCAAGCGCATCGGTCAACATATTTATATCTTCGTACAGCGACCGCATTTCAGCTAGCACCGATTCGGGCACACCCGACCGCCGTAGAAGTTTGGCGTTCTCTTCTCGGGAAAGCCTCCCGAATAAATGGCCGGTTTCCCACCCATGAACATGAATTTCAGCATTTTTCGCCTCGTCGCGAATTTGTTTTGCAAGGCCGCAATGATCCTCATGGGCGTGCGTTAAGACGATCCGCCTGATATCGGCGGGCGAGACCCCGTGCTGTGCCAAGCCCTGACGCAATGCGGCGGCGGCGTCTTCGGTTTTTGGGCCAACGTCGATGAGCGTCAACGGATCAGCCTTTATCAGGTACACATTGACGTCGCCAACATAGAAAGGCGTGGGTATCGACAGCGGAATTATTCGCATACGGTTAAGGTATAATATCGTGAGTGATAATTCGCGCAAGGACAAGCGGCAAATGAAATTCGGCTCTCTACCACGCGTGGTGATCGCGGGCGGTGGGCCCGCCGGTTCGAGTCTTGCGATCCGGCTGGCTAATAAGGGGCTTCCAGTCACGCTGATCGAACGCGAAGAATTTCCCAGGGAAAAACTTTGCGGCGAATTCATAAGCCCTGAATGCCTTTTGCATTTCGGATCTTTAGGTGTTTTGGATGATATTCGATCTGTCGGTGGGACCCTTACCACTGAAACGCGGTTCTTTTCGTCTTCAGGCCGCAATATTGCCGTGCCGAGCCGTTGGTTCGGAGGCCCCGCACTCGGCCTTAGCCGTGCTGCCATGGACCTGATCTTGCTCGACCGCGCACGTTCGGCCGGTGCAAATGTTTTTGAGCGTCATTCAGCAACCGGCGTAACACTCGAGAACGGACGGGTGATCGGCCTCTCCGTCCGCTCGTCAAACGAGCCCCCGACAGAGGTTGCAGGCGATATCTTTATCGATGCTACCGGACGCTCACGCGTACTTTCCAAACTTCTCGAACGCCTGACCGAAAGGAAGAACTCACCTCGATCTAAAAAAAAGCCTTTGGTCGCCTTTAAGAATCATTACGAAGGCGCCTCAGTCTCGACCGACACATGCGAGATCTTTTCTTTCCCAGGCGGCTACGGCGGCCTGAACAGCGTCGAAGACGGTTTCGCAAATCTCTGCTTTTTGGTCAAACCCGATATAGTCAAAGCATGCGGCAGTGATCCGGATCAAATTGTTGCTGCGTCCGTTTTTCACAACAAGCGGGCACGGCAATGTCTGTCCGGTGCAGTACCGTCAAAGACCTGGCTGGCCGCGTCGATTCGCGGATTTGGGATCGAATCTGGAGGACAGATACCAAATGTTTTCGCGGCCGGCGATGCCGCCGGGTTTATCGATCCCTTTACCGGCAGCGGTATTCTTATGGCGCTTGAAACTTCCGGAGTACTGTCTGAAGCGATCGTCGCGCATGGCCTGAATTTCGATGAACTCCGGAAAAGTTATGGTCAGCAATATCGGCGGCGGTTTTCCAGCCGGATGCGGGCCGCCGCTTTTATTAGGCGGGCGTCGCTGGTTCCCGGGCTTGCTACAGTGCTCATAGAAGTATTATCGTTGTCGTCCGCGTTTCCGCAGATACTTGCCCGCCGGACGCGAAGCCCAATGCCGTAGATACCGCAAACCTTTTTGCCGAAGTATTGCGATTTCTCTTGCCTAAAACCCCAATTTAAGCTAAAAACATCAAAGCATATCTTATCTGACGATAAAGCGGCCCGCTAAAATCCTGGATCGTATAGTTTTAACTGCGAATCACCGAAAATGGTGCTCCTTACATTCGCACAACAGATCCAACGCGGGTGGCCTTTGTTTTCAGAACGCAAAGGAGAAATTTTCAATGAGAAAAGTTCCGATCAGCGTAAGTTCAAAGATCGAAACGGCACTGATGGTTATTGTGATCATGGTTTTTGCCGTGGTTGGGGCCCGCGCGCAGGCGCAAGCCGCTACATCTGACCTTTCAGGTACTGTTGTAGATGCCAACGGGGCTGTTGTGCCAGGCGTCACCGTCACGGCGAAAAGCTCCGCGACCGGTATCTCTCGCGACACCACGACCGATGGCCAGGGTGGTTACAAATTTATCGGACTAGTACCCGGCCAATACGAAATAACGGCCTCCGCGGCGTCCTTTAAAAAGGCTGTGATATCCGGGATCCGCGTTACCGTCGGACAAAGCGCCGAATTGAGAATACCGCTAGAGGTCGGCTCGCCCGACGCCGAGGTCATTATAACCAGCGACTCGGTTGAATTGATCGAAACCACCAAGACCAATATATCGACGACAATTGATCAAACGCGGATCGCGAATTTGCCTATTAATGAACGCAGCGCGACCGGTTTTGCACTGACCATCTCGACCGTGGGCCGTGATAACGGTAAAGCCGTCGGCCCGGCTCCGACTTCGGGACTGAATATCGGCGGCCAGCGTGGACGATCTACGCTGGTTCAGGTCGACGGAGCCGATTTTACGGACAATTCGATCAACGCGGCAAGAACGACCGTTTCTCAGGAAGCGGTGCAGGAATATCAGGTCACTACGAATTCGTATATGCCTGAATTCGGACGCGCCACCGGCGGTATCGTCAACGTTGTAACCAAAGGCGGGACAAACAATTTCCATGGAAACGTTTTTGGCTTTATCCGGGACAAGAGCATTCAGTCGAGAAACCCATTTGCTCCGATCATCGACGGCGACCCGAATAAACGACCGCCTTATACAAGAGTTCAGTACGGCGCTACTTTCGGAGGCCCGCTGGTGAAGGAAAGAACGTTCTTTTTCGCTTCGGTCGAACAACGACGCCGCCAGGAATCGGGCTTCTTTACGAGCGATGTGATCGGCAATGCGACCGCCAGCGTGACGATTCCCGTAATTCCCGGACTCAATCCGATCGCTCGAACGTTTACGAACCTGACACAGGCCCAGGCAAACTATGTTAATACAATGCTTGCGGCGGGCACGCCGGCCGCGATCTGCACCGCGCGGACATATGCCTTTTTCGCCGGCAGCGGTAGTGCGACCGCTCTGAACGGTACTAATCCATATATCAGCCCTAATGACGGAAGCGGATGCCCCGCGATATCGCCAATTGGTCCCGGGGTAATTGGACCACGATTCATTTTGTCAGGCACTCCGGTTCCGCTCACACGCAACGCCGACGGCGAGTTGGTCGCCTTCCGGCCCTTGAATCAACTGAGACGTATCTTTCCGATCGCCGAGGCAACTACATATACGTCGTTCCGGCTTGATCATTTGATCCAACAGGGACATCAACTTTCGCTTCGTTTCGGCTATAACCCGAGCCGTATCAACGGAATACAGGACGAGTCTCAAAATCAAACTTTGGGCCAAAACGATTATTCGCGAACCGGCATCCAGCGGTTAAAGGACACATCGGTGGGCGTTTCACTATCGAGTGTTTTATCAACAAACTTATTTAACGAAGCCTATTTTAACTTTGGCCGCCGGCTGGCAACTTTCGATTCACAGGTGCCCAGTGTCGCCCATCAGATCGCCGGCACCGGTTTCATCGGGTCGAATCCGTTCTCACCCGTCGATCGCAGCGAGAATCGGTTTCAGATCAGGGACAATATTACCTGGACCACCGGCGATCATATCCTGAAATTTGGCGCCGATTTTAACTGGATCGACATCTCCGCCAAATTCGAGCTTAACTTCCCGGCGCTGTTCAATTTCAGTCAGCAGTCGGGCAGCAGCCTGATTGCGGGCTGTGACTCGCTTTCTCTTCCGGCTGCAATGCGATGCCCGACGTTTACGCCGAATCAGGCTTATGGCCTTGGTTTTCCGAGCGTTTTCATCCAGGGTTTCGGTAACCCGAACAGTGCGATCAAAAACAAACCGATCGCATTCTTTGCTCAGGATACGTGGAAGATCTTTAAGAACTTCACGCTCAATTATGGTATTCGGTATGACATCGAACTCACTGAGGAGTTTGCGCCGTCGCCATTCCGCGACCCGTTGACGGGAATTACCCTGACCGAGCAGGATATTCTAACGGCCCAGGACGCGCTCAATGTAACCCAAGGCTTTCCCCGTGATTCCAATAACTGGGCACCGAGGTTAGGCGCCGCATGGGACGTTTTTGGCAACGGCAAGACGCTTTTGCGGGGCGCTTTTGGCATGTTTTACGATCATCCGCTGCTTGCCGTGGCGTTTAACTCGGACATTGCTGATGGGTCACAGCAACAGCAGGCGACGCTGGTTCCGATCGGCGGTCCGTCGCCCACCGGCCTCTTTAATGCATTCCAGGTATTTCACGGCACGGTCTGCGGTGTTCAGGGTTCGGCACCAGCGATCTGTGGTGCGGCGGTCACGCCCGCGGCG
>JBDTMQ010000516.1:0-2415 GCA_039934155.1 Acidobacteriota bacterium
TTAAATTTTTTTTCACCTACCTTGAATGGCGCTTCAGCGGCCGCGAATTTAATATCTTTCAGTCTGAATCTCAACTGCGCGAACGCGCTTTCACCGCTGTGATTGACGATGATCGCCGCATTGCCGCCGCCGTCCGCCTTGCCAACGACCTTGATCATACCGGCGGTAAGCGTCATCGGTGCGTCCAGTATCTTCTCATCCTTGACGCGTACGGTCTTGACGTTCCGCAGCGGCCCAAGCGTCCACCCCGTATCGTCGTAAGGCCGCGGGTCGTTGACATTATAATATTGCGTATCGAGCAGCATATCGGCCATTCTCGAATACGGCTGGTCCATCCTCACCACATAGCTCCCGACCGGGAACTTTCCTTCCTTGGTCTCGGTCTCTTTGGTCAGCCGCTGCACTTCGCATCCTTGTCTTTTTAAGAGATTCACAAGATCAGCCGCTTCGTTTGGCCGCGGATCGTCACCCGGAAAAACATATGCTGCCGGCCCTTCGGTCCGTGCCTTGGCAACCGACCGTTTGCTCTTAAGATAAAAATTATTCAGAAAACGCTCTTTATTGTTTGCTACATAATTCATTGCCAGAAGCAGAGCGCTTTGCTGCAGATTCACATTGTTCCGCATCGACCACTTTACACGCGGAAGTGGCGGGTTTGGCCGAAACCAGTCGCGGCCCGACTGTGCGCCGACGGTCCGATCCTGTGTATCGGCGCCGCCGTTGCCGAACGTCTCGTAAAATCTGCCGATCGAGTTGTGGCCATTCGCCACGTAAAACATATAATTCGGCGCCCATCCGTCATAAAAACCATGCGTCCATACGCCGGGCACGCCGCGTTTCGTCATTTCTTCGATCTCGTGATAAGCGAGCGCCTGCCATTCGTCGATCACTATGGGATCCAGCCATGCATTGTATGGTCCGGTGCCCGTTGAGGTATAAAGGAACGGAACCGATTCGTGCAGGTCATGAAGAACGGTCGGGTGATATTCGAGAAACGTTGCCATCTGATTACGCGACAGCGCCAGCGCCATTCCCATCGAATCACGATTGTTGTCATGCGCAACGTATTTGCCCCAATAGATCAGGCCGGGCGAACGTTTGCCTTCGTTCGCTTTGCGATAGTTATAGAGATCGACCATCGTATCGCGGCCGTCGACCTCGAGCGTCGGGGTGATCATCACAATGACGTTCTTTCGAATTGCCTCGATCAGCGGCGTATCTTCGACGGCGATCCGATAGGCAAGCTCCATCAGCATTTCAGGGCTTCCGGTCTCGCTCGAATGGATCGATCCTGACGCCCAGTAGATGGCCTTTCCGTCGGCGACAAGCTGTTTCGCGATCTCATCATTGATCTGTCGCGGATCGGCAAGCTTTGCAGTCATCTGTTTATACTGCTCGAGTTTTGCCAGGTTCGCTTCGTCAGATACGACGACCAGCATCTGCTCTCTGCCCTGCTCGCTTTTTTCCGGTGCTGAAAAAGTACGCACGCGCGGTGTCGCCTTTTCCAGTTCGCGGTAATAGCGATACTGGTCTTTTGTATAGGTCAGCTTGTTCGGCGTGCCGATTGGATACCCGAGTATCTTCTCCGGCGACGGAACTTTGGCCGAGGCCGGCAGGTGATCGACGATCTCGGTCAGAAACATCCTGTCGGTTGTATTCTTAATGATCGACTCGGTGTATTCCGCATTTATCGGCTGTTTGGCCGTTGCTGCGGGCGACTTTGAGGCTGTCTTTCCGTCGCTGGCTTTTGAGGAACCGGAAAGCCGGCCTTTCTGGTTGTTTACCTGTCCCTGTACGAATGATGCGGTGCACAGGACAAACGACAATGCATATGCGCAAATGCGTTTCATGACTGATTTTCTCCGTTTAGATTTGACCTGAAGTGAACTTTCGCGACGATTATATGCGCAAACGCCGCAATGCAAAAACTGAACTGTTAAGAACGGAATTATTTGTTGCAAAATTGACGATCGATCTGAACTAAGACCGCCGCCTCTGCCAAAACGTTCCCTGCTACACCTTTTTGAATGAATTCCTTCCGCAATGGTATTAGTTCCGCGGTACTCGCGATCAGCAAAGACACGATAAGTCGCTTTAACGCAACACATACGCTATATGGCACGGCCCTTGCTTTATATTATTTTAAGCGGGCCGGACAGGCACCGCAGGAGGGCGATATGACAACAGAAAACCAGAGATTAGACGAAATGAAAGCGGTGGTCAGATCTTCGCGTCGGTTCGAGAACGGAGTCGAGATAGTCGATCGCGAACTTCACGAAGTCATCAAAGTGGTCGACAGTTGTTATATTACCGAAAAAGATCGGCCATCCGCACCGCGGCTGGTGATCAGTGACGAGGGTCCGTCAGGATCGAATTTTATCGCGCGGCGGCGCTCCGATATCGAGGGCCTCGAGG
>JBDTMQ010000517.1:0-4876 GCA_039934155.1 Acidobacteriota bacterium
GGCCGGCGGGAAGTGCATCAAAGCGATTTAACGCATCAACAACACTGTCGAAAGGGTTTCTAGGGGCTGCTGATGGGGTCGACGCAACAATGCGGAGTGATGCCGCTGCTTGGTCAAGGTCGGTCGTAAATCTTTGCCTTACCTGCAGACCTCCACCACGCATATATCCGACCATTACACGCGAGCCTTTAGGCAGATTTCGAATAAATTTACCCAGATCACGCAGCTGAAGATTGAAAGACGATACCAGATCCTCCTGTATCAAGATCCCCAATGCCAGGGGCGCTTCGCTCACGCTTCGAATAGAAAGTATCTCTTGTTCGTCCCTGTCTTCTTTTACGATCAGTCTTTCGGCTTGTACGTATTCCTCAACCCTGTCCTGACGCAGTTCTTCTTTGGTAAAGATCGAGATCGGGATCGAGACCGTGCGGATATTCTGCTTATCCTTTGGGTTGTCTTTTTGGGCGAGAAAACTTGCCGGTACGAATAAAAAGACGACAGCTGCGAGCAGAAACGTAACTATCCGCGGGTTTTTCATACTTTAGCGGGCCGCGGCCGGTATCGGCCGGCGGTCAAAAAATGAGTTCCTTGGCGTGACCAAAATTTGTGATGCCTAAAGTTTGTATTAAGTTTGCGTAGTTTGTAAAGTAAATCAGTAAAAATGGACAAGTTGCAGTCAAAGTACGACATCGAAAAACGGGACCTTGCGCGCGGTCGAAATTTAAAGATGGCCGCCGTTGCTACACCGTTAGCTTTGACGTTCATTCCGGCCGTGATCTTTATTTTATTGACGTTCATCTTTGGTTCGACACCGCCGGTTGCTGCAATGTTCTTTTTTGTCGGACTGATCGTGACAGCCTTAGGATTCATGACAGGTATCTCGCTGGCGGCGTTCTTCGCTGTACGTCATGCGAATTGGACCAAGGAAATGCGTGAGCGGATCGCCTCCGATGGGATCCGTGCCGAGGAGATCGAATGGTTTCGAGGTGAACTTAAGACCTCGGAAAAAAATGCGCTTCGGCAAGTGCAAAAAACGGATCTGCTGTTGGCCGATGCCTATCGCGAAACGCTGGCGTCACGCCTTACGGCCACGCGAATCATCAAGGCCTCAAAGCGCGAGCTGCAAATGACGCAGAAACGGCAGAACCGGATCAAATATCTAAAAGCGGCAAACTCAGAAAAATTTTTATCCGAGGTCAAACGCGATGCCGAAAAGATCCGCTCGATCAATGATGAGGCAAAGCAAATGCTGGCTGAGGCCGAATCGCGGCTTTATATGATCGAGGCTGCGGCCGTACGCGGATCTGACCTCGCAGATTCCGAACTCGCCTTGAAGAAACTCTCGGCCCGTTCAAAGGAACTTCCGCTTGCCCTCGAAGAAGCACGAATGACCGAAGAAATTCGGCGTGAGATCGAGAACGAAACGGCCGTGGATGTTGAATCCTAATATTTGCGTGCGTCGTAATCCTTCCAGTCATAGACACCGTCGCCGTTGATATCGGCATGACCGCCGTCCTGCTTCTGCATGTGATGTATCTCGGCCGACGGCGCGCCGACCAGCTGCAGTACTCCCATTTGATAGCGGTTGGCTTCGGTTTCGGCTTCGGTTCCGGCCTTGTATTTTCCCGATCTATATTGCCAAAAATGAACGGATTCGTGGATTATGACGCTCGCCAGCCAAGTCTCGGAAGCGTTGAATGTTTCGAGACCGATATCGATCGCTCCGTCCTTAAAATTGGCACCGCTTTTTGCCGCCGCTCTGATCTTTAATCCGTAGGAATCGAACCACGTGGAATACGCAGCAGCTTTGGACTTCAAGAGCTTGAGAGCTTTCTCGACCTTTGGCTTGAACTTGTCTTCGGGAATGTAACTTGGATTTCCTTCTATAACGGCCATATCTTCCTCCGGCAGGCGAGATTCAGACATTCCATTTTACCCGATTTTGCCGTAGAAAAAAGGTGGGATCAGAGAGGACGAAAGAGAACCGAGGATCCGTTCCGAACGCCTGAATTGAACCTGTATGATCAGGTGGGCGGCCTTCTGGCCCTTTCGGGACATCAAAGCCCACTGCTCCGGCGTTTCTTTTTCAAGAACCGCACTGCAACCGGCGTCGGCCTCCCTCAATTCAAGTGTTGGCTCAATTATTGGTGCGTTCAGTAACGCGATCCCCAGTAGGACTTTCGCCACTTTTCATTTTATCATAATCACAGCGACCAAAAAACCCCGACTGACCATGCAAACGGATGGCCGTCGATCAATTGGCTGGATCAAATTGTTATTCGGGGTCGATTTCGTGATCCGAGAAGTTACTGTTCGCGGTCAAGTTCCTGGGTGGGCGTTTCTTTATGCTTCAGCACGCGATCGAGCAGCTCGGTGCATTCCGCGCTTCTCGATGCTAATTGTGAGTCGGTCTGCTGCTGCTGATTCTTGAGCTGGTGGTATTCGTCGGCAATGTGAAGGGCTGCAAGAATGGCGACCTTTAAGGAATCGACGGTCAGCGTTCCGGACGCAATATCGCGCATCTTAAGATCGACATAGTCCGACAGATCGGTAATATAACGGTTATCGCCATCCGACCGAATACTGTATGTCTGGTTATAGATCTCAACCCTTATGGTCTGCTCGCTTTCCGCGCGCCCTTTTACAGTCATTACCTGTTATCTCCCAACGGCCTCGGCGACTTCAGCGTCAATTATCGTCATTGCGTCAAGCATCGCTTCTACCTTTAACTGGATGGCGTCGCGCTCGGTGAGAAGGCCCTGTATCTTTTCCTCAAGCTGGTCTCTTTCTTTAGCGAGCATCACCGCTTGTTTACGAAGTTCGGATGCTTCGCGTTCGACCACATCCCTTTCTTCACGGATCTTTTTCGCAAATTCGATCGTAAGGTAAATTTTATCTTCGAGATGCGAGAATTTCTCCATTCCCGTTAAGCCGTTCATCCAACTAGTCTCCAAAAGTCGGGGTTAAAGTTCGCGTGGATTTGATTATGTTCATTTCGGCCAGAAACTTCAAGTATTGAGTGAGACTTTGTTCTATTTTCGCGGTTCGATGCCCAGATCTTCCGAAAGTGCGGCCAGGATGGCATCGTGGGCTGCATCGACCTCGGCCTCAACTAGCGTCCGATCGTCACTCCGATACTCGAGCCGGATAGTAAGTGATCGTTCGTCTGAAAGGCCCTTGCCCTCATACAGATCGACAAAGCTGACCGATCGGCAAAGATCTTGACCATGGGCTTGCAGGGTGTCCAGCACAGTCGTAAGTTGTGTTGACCGGCTTACCGCCAGCGATACGTCGCGTACGACCGAAGGATACTTCGGTAGAGCCTGATAAAAAACGGAGTCAGGCGCCGCCGCCAATACGGCCTGTATGTCGATTTCAACAACATAGACGGGCTGTTTAAACTTATAATTGACCCCGATTTCCTCATTTAACCTGCCGAAGGTGCCCACCACGCTGTCGTCTATAGATATTGATGCTGATTGACCCGTACGCAAATGCGCCGCCCCGGCCGGCGCATAGATCGCGCGTTCGATCCCGACTGCCGACAATGCCGCCTCGACGGCTCCTTTGGCGTCATAAAAATCCAGTTCACGTCTTGTTGATGAACGACCTTCCAGTTCGTCACTGCCGGTGATTACCATGGACAGCAGCTTTCTTTCCGTCGGCAATCCGTCCTCGCCGCCAGCAGAGGCAAACACTTTGCCGATCTCGAATAGCCGGATTGTCCGTCGCTGATGATTAAAATTGAGTCGGACAGCATCCAAAAGGCCCGGCAACAGTGTCGGGCGCATTCGTACGGCACCGACGATAACCGAATCCTGCAAAGTGATGTATTTTTCTTCCGCACCATCATTGTGTAGCCCGGCGACGGTCTCGAATACACCGTCAAGTCCGGTGTCGATAAAACTATATGAAACAGCCTCATCAAAGCTCATCGAGGCCAGGCTCCGCCGAAGCAGCCGTTCGCGAAGCTCCGACGGTTGATATTGACCGGCATGAAAAGCCGGAGCCAGTTCAGTTCCTATCAGCTCATAGCCAGTATGACGAGCGACTTCCTCGACAAGATCTTCTTCCAGGGCAAGATCGTGTCGCCATGAAGGTACGGTGAAAGAATGCGGTGAATCAGCGCTCTCTTCCGACCCAATGCCTAATGAATTGAGAATTCTGAGCGCCTCGGTTTCTGCGACATTGAGGCCGGTCAAACGGGCGACTGCCGCCGGAACATCCTGTGAAATGATATCGACCGCCGCGCGTTTGGTCGGATGAACGTCGATCAGATCTGCGTCATCCGCGCCGGCGAACTCGACCATCAGATCGGCAGCCCTGTCGGAGGCGCGTTTTAAGTTTTCGATATCGACGCCGCGTTCAAAGCGATAACTCGCCTCCGTCACCAGGCCGAGTTTGCGCGAGGTTTTGCGGATGTTTACCCGATCGAAATAAGCGACCTCGAGCAGCACGTTGGTCGTCGAATCAGTGATCGACGAATCGAGCCCGCCCATTACACCGCCGACAGCTACCGGTTTCCCGGCGTCACAGATCATCACCATCGATTCGTCGAGCTTGCGGTCGACCCCATCCAGAGTCGCGATCGATTCGCCAGGTTTTGCACGCCGCACGACGATCCGATTTTCAGCCAGCTTATCGAGGTCGAAAGCATGCATTGGTTGGCCCGTCTCCAACATCACGTAATTCGTGATATCCGCAATATTATTGATGGATCTTTCACCAACTGCCTGAAGCCGCTCGACCAGCCACGCCGGTGAGGGTCCGACTTTAACATTTTTTAATATTCGGGCGGTGAAGCGGTGGCAAAGATCGGGCGCTTCGATCCGAACGATGTCCGGCGCAAGTATCGACGGATACGGCGCATCGGCCA
>JBDTMQ010000518.1:0-3622 GCA_039934155.1 Acidobacteriota bacterium
CCTTATCGAGGGCACCATCGAGATCAGCGATCGCGGCTTGAGGCGAGATCCCGAACTGCTTCATGAAGGCGGCTCCCTTTTTAGTATCTTCGGCCGCCGCTCCAACGGCTTTTGTAAACTTCGCGATGCCGCCCGTTATCTGTTCAAGGGACGCACCGCTTTGATCGGCGGCGAACTTCATCGCGGATAAAGCCTCAGCGTGAAGTCCCGTTTTCTTTGAGGCGTCGAAGATCTCGCTGCCAAAGTCAGATGCTTCTTTCGTTAGGTTGAAAAGGGCGACACCGGTCGAGACGGCAGCGGCACCAACGGCGAGAACAGCAGTACCGGCAATGGCAGCCGGGGCACCGAGACCGCCGAATGCGGCACCGGCTGACCCGCCAAGTTTTTTAAGCAGACTATCGACATCGCGGATCTCGGACTTTGCTTTTGCAGCGTCCGCGGCGATCTGAAATTTCATTTTGAAATCGGTGCCGATTGCCATAATTAAAAAAGCCCGCTATCTTCGGCGGGCTTTTGCATGTCGCAAACGTTCTTTTTCTCTCTCTGCCTCGTGAAGTGATTCGCCCGCTGCCAATTCACAGGCCCTGCTGTACCAGTGCTCGTCCCAATTTTCGACCGTCTCGGGCGATTGACCGTAACGTTCCGCCAGTTTCAGCACGTCATAACCATCGGGCCGACTCGCCGGGTTACCCAGATAGGGCTTGCCGTCGAGCCACCGGGCTATTTCGTGCCTTCCGACTTTGGGTTGAGGTCACCCTCGATCGCTTCCGCGATCGCCTTCAGGTTCTTTAGCGAGAATGATGACAACAGCTCTTCGGTGATCTTGAACGGTTTGCCTTTGTCATCGACCAGATCGGGCAGCGAATCGAGCTGGTCCGCTAATTCTTCGCTCAGCCAATACGGCGTATCGCTCTTTCGTTTGGCCTTGACGAGATCGGTCGCCCGTTTGATGTCCGCGACCGTGGGCGATTTGTAAAGAACGCGGATCGTCTCGGTCTGTAGAACGCCTTTGTCATCGGTGTATTCGAAAGAGGCGGACGTCTCGCGAACTGTCCGCCTGTCAGGATTAAGTTTGATCATAAGTTCTCAACTAGATTCGGTAATTGCCGAACGGATAGACTGCGTTCGACGTGTCTTCAAGAACTTCGAAGCTCAACTCGAACTTGTTTACCTCGTTACCGTCGCCCATCAGCGGCCATGACGATACCGGATCGAAGTCGATCTTCGGCAGGTTGACGATGCGGACTGCATTCGAGTTCGCCAGATTGATCTCTTTGAACCGCAGCCCTTTAGCTCCGGGCTGTGAGGCCATCAGATTGAGCTGTGAGCCGGCGGCTTCGGTGAATGCGGCCTTGAATGGCTGGGTGTAAGCACCGAGATTGAGGATCTTGACGATCCCGGCGTCGACGTCGGCTTCGTAATCGGTGCCGAGTGCTAGTGTTGCGGGCGTTCCGTTCGAATCGGTGACGGCGAGAGCTGAGACCTTAGACTTTCCGCCCGGCAGCGGCAGGTAGTCGCCGACGGCTGCCAGAGCCTGTGCGAATGCGGTAGCCGCAACAGATCCGCCGGCGATCGCCGTTTCGGACGCATACAGATAAAGCTTCAGCAGATTGATATTGGTCCCTGAGCAGGTGAGCTTTCCGGACGCCGCGACCTGTCGAACGATCTTCAGGTCTTTCTTGGCAATCGATGTTCGCTTCGAAATGTGCTCGATCCTTTCTACCGTTTCCGTTATTTCCAGGGCATCGATCTGAACGACCGGCGTATTCATTTTCGAAGGCATTCCGCCGGCGACGTGATCCCCGATCCAGAGCTCGCCGTGACCATAGGTGTAAAGATTAGTTTCTGTGATTGCCATTTTTTTCTATTGCTCCGCTGAAAATCTCTGCGTGATAAACATCGCTGTAAACTGAACTGTCCCGCCGACGACCTCGAACGAATCCTCTGGGATGATAAAACCTTCGGTCTCGGGATATGACCCCATCAAGAGCGGCTGGCCGGTGACGATGAATTGGTCATCGACGCGTATTGCGGCCTGAATATCCTTGATCATGTGGCGGACATTCGCGGGTGTCTCGCCCTTTTTCGCATAGGCCCTGATCTGGACCGGCATCAGCCAGATGGTGCGGTCGAGCTTGCCTCTCTGCGATTCGTCGGCCGCTGTCGCCGGCAGATCGCAAACACTTACCGCGGGCAGTTCGTCATCCTGAAAGTTGACCCGCCAGTCATGGACGTTCTGGCCGATGTTCGTCGTATAGCCGCCGGTCGTCAGGATCGTTTCCATCCGGGCGATAATGGCGGCAACTATCTTTTGACGTTTGCTATCCATTTGCCTGGGCCGCTTTCAATTCCCTGACTCGCTGCCGTTTCGCTGCCTTTTGAGCGAGCTTGCCTTTCGGCTTCCCTTCGACCTGCGGGCGACGGTACGGCTTTCCGGTATTTCGCCGGGGATCGATCCAGACACGATGGCGAAGCGGTCGAAAGCTTTTGTGAAATTCGCGAAAGCTCGGTTCGCGTTCCTGCTCTTGAATAGGTTCATCCATATCGTTAACTGGTTTGCAGATACACGACCGAGAGCCCTGTCCCGACGTTCTGCTTTCGTTCGACCTTAAACGTGACCGTCTGGCCGTCGATCTCAACCGTGACCGTATGGCCGCGTCTGACATCGGCGACATCGACTGTCCGGCATGTCAGGCTCGGCTCTGTCGCCTCGACCTTTACGCCGTAGATCTCGACCGGACCTGTGCCGACAATAAATCTGGCGTTTACTTCCAAGCCGCCTTCAAAGATCACCGCCTGGCCAAAGTCGGATATGTTCAGGCATTCGGCCAGATCGTCATCGACTGAGATCATTCGCCCTCGGCTTTCGTCTTGCTATCGGCTGCCGGTGCGGCCGGTTTGACGCGATCGCCAAAGCTTTCAGCGAATGGTTTCATCACTCCGTTGCCGTCGGCGGCCATTTCTTCAAGATCGACGATCTCGCCGGCTTCGCGGACCTGGCCATTGACCAGACACCTTGCTCGTAATTTAACGTTTACGTTTGGCATTACTTTTTGCTCTTCCCTTTTGGTTTTGCTGCCGGTTTCTCGGCTTTTGGTTTCGGTTCGGGTTTCTTTGCTTCGACCTCGACCGCCGAGCCGCTGGCGATATATCGATCGGCCCATACTTCGGGCAGGTCGATCACGGCACCGGGTGCAAGGATCACACCACTCGTGGGATCCCCGACCCTTGCCAAGATTCGAACTTTCCGCGTGTCAGCCATTGGTGATTAGA
This sequence comes from Acidobacteriota bacterium, assembly GCA_039934155.1. Classification (GTDB taxonomy): domain Bacteria; phylum Acidobacteriota; class Blastocatellia; order Pyrinomonadales; family Pyrinomonadaceae; genus OLB17. The sequence goes on from JBDTMQ010000518.1 coordinate 3,274, forward strand.
CGTAAGCCGCCTGGCTCGCTCCCTGCAACGCAACCGTCGACGGTGTCGTCTCTTCTTTTGCACAAAGAACAACGCCCGCCGCATACGATCCGGCTGAGCCGTCGCCGCCCGTCAGGCTGATATCGAGATATCGCTTGCGGTTGCCGCGGTTCGAAACGTGGACCAGGAAGATAAAGTGGTCGGCCGTTGCCGAGGGCAGGGTCAGCGGTAAGACGCTGAAATCGGCACCGGGAACATCGGTCGGACTCGACATGTTCGAGGACTCCGATTCCTGCAGCTTAAAGGCCGCCGCAGCGATATCCATTGCACCGAACTGGACGATGAACAGCAGCTCGCGGACGCCTTTCGT
>JBDTMQ010000519.1:0-5858 GCA_039934155.1 Acidobacteriota bacterium
GGTTCACGGCGTGGTTCGCTCTTGTGCCGCTGCTCTGGGGGATCGACCGCGAAGCCTGTGTCAGGCGGTCATTCGTGCTTGGATGGCTTTTCGGCAACGTCTTTTTCTTTTCCACCTGTTGGTGGCTGACTTTCGCGCCGATCACATATGCGGGTTTTCCCGCACCACTCGCTTATTTTCTATTGTTTTGCGTGACATCGGTCGCGGCGATCTTTCCCGGAATTTTTGCGGCAGCGACCGCGTTTTTATTAAATCGATTTGGCTCGACAGCTTTTCTGGCCGCGCCGTTCCTATGGGTATTTACTGAGTTTTTAAGGTATTGGCTGACGGGGAATAATTGGAATGCAGTCGGGTATTCTGCGGCTTTTCATAGCGGCTCGGGGCTGAAGTTGGCCGCGATCGGCGGCGTTTATCTGACTAGCTTTTTATTTGTCGTGGTAAACGCGTTCTGCGTTTGGATTTTCGCTTCGCGAAGGTCAACGAACGCCATCAGATCGGTGATCATCGGCGCGATCGCCTTGCTTTCGGCAGTTATATTTTTTGTCGGTTTCGTCTCAGGCGATCGCGAGACGGGTTCCGGTTCAGCTCTTACCGATCCCACAAAAACGCCCGCGACAATTATAGCGATCCAGCCCTACGTTCCTATGGCTGGCCTCACTTATGAAAAGTGGCAGCAACTCCGACAAAAGCATGTCGAGCTCGCTGAATCGGCCATTCAGAAATTGCCCACTGACCACCGTGACCAGATCACAGTAATTTTCCCCGAATCGCCAATGAATTTCATGTATGACGACGACCCCGAGACGAAGGAATTCATTGATGCATTTGCGACGAGGCATGGTGTCTCGGTGCTCTTCAATTCGGCCGAGCCTGACAAGTCTAACGGGAAATTCTTTAATTCGGCGGTGCTGGTCGGGCCCGAAGGGAAAGAGGTGGCCCAGTATGATAAGATTTACCTTCTGCCGTTTGGCGAGGCCGTTCCGTTTCCCCTCGAAGGTTTGTTGCCGGGATTTGTCGGCAACTTTTCTTATGGCCGCGAATACGATCTGCTGACGATTGGCGAGGCAAAAGCCGGCGTGATGATCTGTTTCGAATCGCACTTTGGACAGCTCTCGCGGCGATATGTACAGGACGGCGCCGACGTGATAATTGAAATGACGAACGACGGCTACCTCGGCCCGACACCGGTGCTGAGACAGCACCTGGCCAACGCCGTATTTCGGGCGGTCGAGACCAACCGGCCGGTCATGCGAGTTACGAACGTCGGGGTCACCGCGTACATCAGCGAACGCGGCGAAGTGCTCGACGCGGCCGAGCCTTACACAGTAGCGACCCGCGTTTGGAATGTTTCCAAGTCCCACGGCTCACACACGTTTTATGTGAAATACGGCGATTGGCTCGCGTGGCTGTGCTCGTTTATAACGTTGGGATTACTGATTTTTGGATGGTTAAGAAGACTAGAACTTCGAAAATGAGTGACTTTCCTGCTATGCCTGCGGACCCCAACACGCGAGTGACGTTTGTATTTCTTGCCCTTGCTTCCGTCGGTCTCGTCGGGGTATTCGGACAAGCCTGGATACTTCATAACGCACTAGTCGACTCCTACCCATTCAAGATTATGGACATCCCGTCTTCTTTGTTTTATGGGAATATCGGCCAGGCAGGATACTACGTCGCTGTCGTTTCAGGTATCTTATCGATTCTCGCTTCGTTAAAGCTCCCGCGATTTTTAACAAGTGCTTTACCGGTAACAATATGTCCTTTGGCTTACTGGTTGGTATTTGAGATTGCTCATGTGTCTGCGGGTTTTTCTTTTGAACAGATGAGGGAAGCAAACTTTGACGGATACACGGGGACTATGGCTCGTTACGAATTCGGATTTGAAGTGCTTAGCCTCTTATTTTTTGGAGCGATCACTGGGTTGATTGCGGGAATAGCAATAACGAAGTTGGCGTCACCTCAACGGAACAAACTACCTTGATGACGTTCAACCACCCGCTACCGCAGGTGGTACCGACTTAAATATGGAACTTACAGAACTACAAACAAAATTCGAACAAATCAAAGTTAAAGTTGAACAACTTGGGAGGTTTCTTTGACCCGGAAAAGAAACATGCTGAGCTTGAAAAAATAGAGGCGCAGGTTTCGGAACCCGGATTTTGGGACGATTCCGACAAAGCCCAAAAGCTGATGGGAGTGCGCAGCCGGCTTGAAAAGGCGCTTCAGCAGCAGAAGGATTTTAAGACGGCCTTATCGGACGCCGAAGTGCTTTTTGAATTTGCGGCTGATGACGCGGATTCGGCAAAGGAACTGCAGACGCTGATCGTCGATCTGGACAAAGACGTCTCGGCCGCCGAAACTCAGAGCCTTTTATCCGGCGAGACCGATGCCAACAACGCGATCTGTTCGATACAGGCCGGGGCGGGCGGCACCGACGCACAGGATTTTGCTCAAATGCTGCTCAGGATGTACATTCGTTGGGCCGAGCGAAGAGGTTTTAAAGTCGAAATTCTCGACGAGCAGCCGGGCAGCGAGGCCGGTATAAAATCGGCGACCTTTCGCGTCGAGGGTGAATTCGCATACGGCTTGCTTGCGACCGAGGCCGGCGTTCATCGGCTGGTAAGAATTTCGCCTTTCAACTCCGGCGGCAGCCGTGAGACCAGTTTCGCTTCAATGTTCGTTTCGCCTGAGATCGACGAGAAAATCGAGGTCAATATCGAGGATAAAGATCTTCGGATCGACACATATCGTTCGAGCGGTGCGGGCGGCCAGCACGTCAACGTCACAGACAGCGCGGTGCGAATTACTCACATTCCGACCAATACCGTGGTAACTTGTCAAAACCAGCGTTCGCAGCTGCAGAACCGGGCGGTAGCGATGCAGGTGCTGAGGTCAAAGCTGTACGAGCTCGAACTCGAGAAACGCCGGGCCGAAAGTGCCGACCTCGAAGCGGGCAAAATGGACATCTCATTCGGCTCACAGATCAGAAATTATGTGCTTCATCCATATCGTTTGGTAAAGGATACGAGGACAAAGTTTGAGGTGACCGACGTCGATGCTGTGCTGGACGGCGACATCAACGACTTTATCAAGGAATTTCTGCTCTTTAAAAAGTCCGGCCAAACCGTATAGAATAGGTCGCGCCTCGTATCAATGAAGATCTGCCCAACCTGTAAGGAAACGTATAAAGACGACGACCTGAATTTTTGTCTGGCCGACGGCACGACCCTGATAAAAAAGCCGGCCGGCGCGGCGAAAAAACATTCGCGGGCAAATGAGGTTGTTGCACTATCGCTGCTCGCCCTGGCGGTGTTGGTCTTTTTGTGCCTGATATCGTACAACGGCAGCGACCCGACCTTTAATACCGTTTCATCGCAAAAAGTACACAACTGGATCGGTCCGGTCGGCGCGAATTTAGCCGAGTTGTTATTCTCGGCGGTGGGCAACATCGCATATCTGCTGCCGGCGTTAATGGCACTCATCGCATGGCGAGTATTTCAGGCCGAGTCCCTCAGGCCGCGAACAAGCCAGGCGATCGGCTTTACGCTTTTTGGGGCGGCGGCGGCCGGATTGGTGCATCTTGCCGGCTGGCACGGCGGTATCGTCGGCGGTCTCTTCGAATTCTACTCGGCCAAGTTATTGAGCACGCTGGGTGCCGCGATTTTTATGAGCGCCGTCCTGCTGGCGTCGTTCCTGATGATCTCGAACATGAGCTTTCAATGGGTGCTCAGCCATTTCGAGGTCGCGTGGGAGAATCTGAAGATCCGCTTTGCCGGGTGGAACGAAAAGCGTTTGGCGGCAAGAGCCGAGCGACTCAAACAGGCAAAGGAGCGCCGCGGGAAACGCCGTGAGTTACGCGAACAAAAGGCAGCAGCCGAGCCGCCGCCAACCATTTCGGTCACCGACACCGCAATGCTGAGTATTGCAAAAACCAAGGCGGCTGGAGCCGGCTCGGCGACCACAGCGGGCACGGGTTTTGTGACGACCGTTGAAAATCCGCAGACGGAGTCCGCGAACTCGCGCTCGTCATCACCTTTCGCCGATCAGCCGGACGAAGGGGTCCCTGACACTCTTGTCGCTCCGGATACTGCCGTCGAAGATCTTCTGTCACGCGACGCAAAAGGCGGGCACATTCCCATCACGCCGACAAAACAGACGGGCGAGCTGGAAGATGGATCGGGTCTGACTGACGACGCCCTCTCAGATCCGATCGAGATCGCTGCCGGCGCGACGCAGGATTTCGAGAAATATGTTCTGCCGATACCTCAGTTCCTAACGGCGGCCGCCGCCAAGATCGAGCAAAAAGACAAGGAATTGATCGCGATCGCCGAATCGCTGTCTGAAAAGACCAAGGAATTCAACGTCGCCGGCAAGGTCGTTAATATTACACCGGGGCCGGTCGTGACGACCTATGAATTCAAGCCCGATCCCGGCGTGAAATATTCTCGCGTGACGGGCCTCGTCGATGACCTGTGCCTGGCGCTCAAAGCGGAATCGATTCGCATCGACCGAATACCCGGGAAGGCATTCGTTGGGATCGAAGTGCCGAATTACAAACGCGAAACTATACAGCTTCGCGATGTGATTGAATCGAAAAAATTCAGGGAATCGGATTCACTGTTGACGATCGCGCTTGGCAAGACCATCGACGGGTTGAATTACGTCGCCGACCTCGCAAAAATGCCGCACCTTTTGATCGCCGGGGCGACCGGTGCCGGCAAATCGGTCGGCGTAAATTCGCTGGTCGTATCTATTTTGTATAAGGCACGCCCCGACCAGGTTAAATTTATCATGGTCGATCCAAAGCGGTTGGAGCTCGGGCTGTACGCGGACATTCCGCACCTGGCAACGCCGATCATCACCGATCCGAAACGCGCGGCGATCTCGCTTCGGTGGGCCGTCTCTGAAATGGAACGGCGGTACAAGGACCTGGCCGGATATGGCGTTCGGAATATTGACGGATATAATGTCGAGGCGAAACGCCGCAACGATCTCGAGCAGTGGGACGATAACGGCGAGCCGCATAAGACGCTGCCGTACATCGTGATCATCATCGACGAGCTGGCTGACCTGATGATGGTGTCAGGCAAAGAGGTCGAGGAGGCGATCACGCGGCTTGCCCAGATGGCGCGTGCGGTCGGCATTCATCTGGTGCTCGCGACACAGCGGCCGTCAGTAGATGTCATCACAGGTTTGATCAAGGCAAACTTTCCTGCACGCATTTCGTTCCGCGTTTCCTCTAAGGTCGATTCGCGGACGATCATTGACGCGAATGGAGCTGAAGGTCTGCTGGGCAAAGGCGACATGCTCTTTTTGCCGCCGGCCAGTTCACAGGTTGTCAGAGTTCACGGCGCGTTCGTCGATGAAAAAGAGATCGGTAAGATCGTCGATCATATCAAGGCGCAGGGCCGGCCAGAATACGATACGACGATCACCAGATCGGACGAAGAATTGGAAAGCAGCGACGATCTGCCGGGCAAGCGCGATCCGCTTTTCTGGGACGCGCTCAAAACAGTGGTCAATGCAAAGCGCGGTTCGACCTCACTGCTCCAGAGACATTTGCGGATCGGCTATGGCCGAGCCGCAGCGATACTCGACGCAATGGTCAAGGAAGGTTACATCGGCGATATGGACGGCAGCACACGGGCGCGCCCGGTACTTGAAAAAGCCTATTCCGACCTTCAGGACCTTAGCGAAATGGAAAGTTGAAGCGGGCTTGGACAAATTTCCACAAGAGCGGTGGAAAAACGCCCATTTTCCACAACAAAAAACTTCCCAAATCCTTAAATTATCAGCACTTCTAGCATTTTGCACACGAGTGTGACATGGCCTTCCGGATCATGCCTAAAGTTCGCATT
>JBDTMQ010000520.1:0-7277 GCA_039934155.1 Acidobacteriota bacterium
CAAATGTGCTAATGACTACTTCTTCCTGCTATTAAACTAATTTGTTATGAAAAAGATCTTTCTCGCTTTTGCCATAGTATTTGGAGCATCGATACTGACTGCACCCGGATTTGCCCAGCGGAATGTAACACCCGCCATTGACCGCGACCCCGTGCTTGAGGCAGACGCCAAGCATAACCTCGAGGTCGCACGTCAGGCGTTTCTTTTGAAGAAAGCGTACAAAGGCGTTTTGACCCGTTTTGAGGAAACATTTGCGGCCTATCCCGACTTTTCCAAAATGGATGAGTTCCTGTATATGGCCGGAATGAGCAGTTACTACCTCTCAGAGAATAAAGGTAAACAAAAGGTCGATCTAAGATCCGCAAAAGAAAAAGACAAATTCGCCCCCGCCAAGCTTCGCGAAGATGCGGTCGCGTACTTTTCTTTGATCCTCGATAAGCACCCGCAAAGCAAATATAAGGAAGACGCCGAAAAGATGTTGGCCGAACTGCAGCCACCAAAATAGGACTGATCGGCGGCCCACTGCATTCCTGGTATATCCCTAAACATTTATTTTCGTTGTTTTACACGTCGCAAAAACAGCCCGCGGTGTGTAAAATAGCCGTTTGCACAAAAAATAACTACAGCGGAGAATTTTTTAGCACATGTCTTTAACAGTTGTCGGTTCGGTGGCGTTCGATGCATTGGAAACGCCTTTCGGTAAACGCGATCGCGTTCTGGGCGGAGCCGCGACCCATTTTGGTCTGTCGGCAAGTTTTTTTACCGAGGTCAATGCTGTCGGCGTGGTCGGCGGTGATTTTGGCGACGACGAATGGGCCGTTTTCAAACGCCACTCGATCAACACTGACGATATTGAGATCATCCCGGACGGCAAAACGTTTTTCTGGAGCGGGCGTTACGATTACGACATGAACACCGCGCACACGCTCGATACGCAATTGAATGTTTTTGAATCGTTCCAGCCAAAATTGTCGGAGAATTCCCGGAATGCAAAGCTTCTCTTCCTTGCTAACATCCTTCCGATGCTGCAAAAACAGGTCCGCGAGCAATGTCCGAATGCATCGTTCGTAGCAATGGATACGATGAATTTTTGGATATCGTCTATGAAGGATGCGGTCATCGAGACCATCAAGGTCGTCGACTGCGTTATCATTAACGACGCTGAGGCGAGGCAACTAGCCGATGAACCGAATATTCACCGCGCGGCTCGCAAGATCATGGACCTCGGACCAAGCGCGCTTGTGATCAAGCGCGGCGAGTATGGCGCGACCTTATTTACAAAAGACGGCCTGTTTTCGACACCAGCCTATCCGCTCGAGAGCGTTTTTGATCCGACTGGTGCTGGGGACACTTTTGCCGGCGGATTTATGGGATATTTGGCGAGCCATTCCTCGATCACGAACGAAGTTTTGAGGCGGGCGATGATCTATGGCTCGGTAATGGCTTCGTTCAATGTCGAAAAATTTGGCACCGAGCGCGTCGACGCCCTCGATTACCCCGAGATCAATCAGCGTTTTGCCGATTTCAAAAGGATGACATATTTTGACGATATCCCATTTGAACGAGCAACTTCAGCAAGCTAGGCGTAAGGGCCGTAACTAACGTATTATCGCTTGACCGATCATAGATGGCAGGATCATTCGACAATTCACTATCACTATTCGCGCGGCGGCCATCGGGGCTGGCGGCGAAGATACTGGGCGGAATTACGGCGTTCTTCTTGATCGTCGGAGCTCTTTTCTCACTGACGCTCAACAGCCTTTTGTTTACCATTATCTTTGTCGTTGCCCTGGCCGCGTTTTCGGCATTTTCTTTTTTAACTTACGCGGCGGGCAAGAGATCCGCGTCTGAGATGCAAAAGGCGTCGCTTGACTGGGAATCGGCTCTGCCTGAGATCCAGCGGCAAAACCTAAATATCGAGGTTCTCGAACTTTCTAAGATCCTCGAGGTCGAAAAGGATCAGGTCAGTGATCTGCAATCGGCATATATAGTTGCGGAAGATCTGGCACTTCGTCAGATACAGCAGGAAGAGCACGTGCCGTTGATGCGGCATGTAAGCGTTGCAGGCGTTCCCTTTGCAGGTGTACTTTCAAAGAACGGCACAGTAGTGTGTATCGAGGTGGCTTTTTTGATCGCACCTGAAATGCGGCAGGACCGCATCGATTCCATGCTGAAGAAAGCAGCTACAGTCAAAAAGGGTGTCGCACATGTCGCTCCGGATATGTCGACCCGGCTGATGGCCGTGCTGATCACCCAGTTGACGCCTGAGGACGATCAGCTGCTCAGAAAGGACCTGAAAACAAAGCGATTTTCTGAGACTCCGGTCGATATTGAGATAAGATTTCTCGATTTTGAATCGCTTCAACGGGTCTTTGTGACCGACCTATAAAACAATGGGATTGCTTGATGGAAAAGTTGGATTGGTGTTGGGCGTCGCCAATAAACGGTCGATCGCATGGGCTTGTGCCGAAGCGTGTATGTCGAACGGGGCGACGATGGCCTTTACTTACCAGGGCGATCGACTTAAGGAAAATGTCGAGAAACTGGCCGGCGAGCTTTCAAATTCGATAGTGGTGCCTTGCGACGTAACGAACCAGACCGAGGTCGATGCTGCTTTCGAAGCGGTAGGCGCGCGATATGGAAAGCTGGATTTCGTTATCCACTCGATCGCATTTGCACCGCGCGAGGCTCTTGAAGGCGAGTTCGTTACGACGACCCGTGCCGCATTCTTGACGGCCCTTGAGATCAGCGCATTTTCGCTGACTCAAATCGCCCTTGCCGCAGCGCCGCTGATGACCGACGGCGGCAGCATCGTCACAATGAGTTATTACGGTGCGGAAAAGGTCGTCCCGAACTACAACGTAATGGGTGTCGCAAAGTCCGCACTCGAAGCCTCAACACGTTATCTGGCGGCCGATCTCGGCAAGCAAAACATTCGGGTCAATGCCATCAGCGCCGGCCCGATCAATACGCTGTCTGCTCGTGGCGTCAAGAATATGGGGTCGCTGCTTAATTACGTCGGTGAAAAATCGCCGCTCAAGCGAAATGTGCAGGCTAGCGAGGTTGGCAGCACCGCCATGTTCTTGGTCAGCAGCCTTTCCTCAGGCATTACTGGCGAAATCATTCACGTCGATTGCGGATACAACATCATGGGCATTTAGAGCTGTCGACGCACCGCGAACCAATCGACCTTCCCCCCGATCGAAAATGGCAAAAACTGACCCAAATACAACAAAAAAGGCCGGTAGTTCGAAAACGGCTGAACCAAAGACCGTCGCCGAGGCAAAAAAGCTTGAGTCGGCTCCGCAGTATTGGCAGTTGACTGACGACGAGATATTGCTCCGCTCGCCTGAGCCGGGCGATGATTTCAAAACCTCAGATTCATGGCGGGTGCTTCGTATCACCGGCGAATTTGTGAGCGGGATCGACGATCTGGCGACAATAACGCGGGGCGTCACGATCTTTGGCTCTGCCCGGACGGCCGACGGCGACGAGATGTACGAGGCCGCCCGCGAGACCGCAAAGCTTTTGGCTGAAGCCAATTTTGAGATAATCACGGGCGGAGGCCCGGGCATAATGGAGGCTGCCAATCGAGGCGCTTTTGAGGCCGGCAAGATATCTGTTGGCTGTAATATCGAGCTTCCCTTCGAGCAGCTGCCAAATCCGTATCTGACAAAATCACTATCCTTTAAGTACTTTTTTGTCCGTAAGACAATGTTCATCAAATACAGTAACGCTTATATTATTTTCCCGGGCGGATACGGAACGATGGACGAGCTCTTCGAGGCCCTGACGCTAATTCAGACCAAAAAGATACGAAACTTTCCCGTCGTTTTATTCGGCTCACAATACTGGCGTGGGCTTTTGGCGTGGATCACGTCGACGATGCTCAACGAAAAGAACATTAACGCAGAGGACCTGGGACTGATACATTTGACCGATTCGCCGACGGACGCTGTCAATTTCATTATTCGTACGGCCGGAATGGGTATGCATGCTTCAGAAAACGGAGCCTGACGGCACCGCGTTAATTCATTGTTTACCCAGGTATTCATTCACCCAGTCAGCATACGCTTCTGAAACCCGGTCCACCCTTACAGAAAGGATCTCAGGAACGGCATAGCTGTGATTTTCGATGATAAAGCGTTCAACGTCAGAGAATTTCTCAGAAGTGGTTTTTATCAGCAGTAGGCATTCGGATCCGCGCGTTAGCTCACCGCCCCAAAAATAGACCGATGTGATACGCGGGACGATCTGGACACACGCCGCCAATCTCCCCTCTATGATCGATCCGGCCAGTCGCTCGGCCTCATCCTCATCAGAAGTCGTCGTTGATACGATGAGCATTTTTGCGGTGCGAGTGGGCTGGATCATTTAGCGGCCATCAGCTCCTGGTACTGCCCATCCTCGACCCACTTCAGGATCTCAGCAACGCGCCAGATGGGAAACGGATGCGAGAGTCCGGCGTTGATAATATCCGCCCAGAACTTATCCAATTTCTTCTCATCGTAATTCTTCTGGAATTCACGGGCCTGGTCAAGAAAAAGGTCGTAATCGATCTTGGATGCAAATGTACCACCGGCAAGTTTCATCATTGTCCGGCCGATCACGTGCGGATCCTGTGTGACAAGCAAAGCGGCACGGTCGCAAGAAAGCTCTGCCCGTCTAGCCCAGGCCAGAAGCGCGCTGCTGATCCCAGCCGACACGATGAATTTGACGATCTCAGAACCGGGAATAAGGCGTGCGACCGAGACGTTTGCGAGAGCTTCCATCAAACGGGCGGCGGTAAGATACAAAACGTGTTCAGCATGTATATGCCCTACCTCGTGTGCGATGACGGCCAGGGTCTCTTCGTCATTAAGGCGTTCGATCAAGGCCGAGTGCAGAACGATCACCGGCCGTTCGACACCGCCCGTAAATGCGTTGACCAACGGGTTCTGCTGAATAAACAGATCCGGCATGTCTACGCCGAGCGTTGTACACGCGATCTGGAGTTTCGCGTGCAGGTCGGGACACTGTTTCGGTGTGACCTTAACGGCGCTGGCCATGAACATCACACGGATCGCCGACTCGCCGGTTACCGCCAGCAGCTTTTTTAAGGCTGAGTCTATTCCGGGGATCGCACGCAATGCGGCAAGTGCCTTGCTGTCTGCCGGATGAATATATTGATGTTTATTCAGATCGGCAAACTTTTTGTGGGGTTCGTTAGACAACGGCAGCTTGCAGCGTCCGCAATTAGCTGAGCGGTTCTTATAGTCAGCCTTTACCGTATTTTTTTGGCCGCAATACCGGCACCGCACGAATAGACTCTTCACGATCGCGTCCGAACCGCCGTCATCCTCGCCTTTTTTCTTTACCATGATTAAATGTTAATTGAACGCGCCCTGCTTTTTCAACCTGGTTCTTATATCTACTCAAACGAACAGTGAGACCAAAAAGTTTGCTAATTTCACGATAAACTCAGCCTGGCAACCGTTTCGACATGATGCGTTTGCGGAAAAAGGTCAAACGCTCTTATCGAATCAACGCGATAACCGCCGTCAATAAAATGTCTCAGATCGCGGGCGAGGATGGCGGGATCGCATGAGACATAAGATATGGCGGCCGGCCGCATTTGAATGATCCGGTCGATGATCGGCTTTTCCGGACCGGATCGGGGAGGATCAAGTAATACAAGGTCGAGTTCGGCAACTTTATTTTCACCAAGTCCTCGTTCTACGCTTTCCATGGCAAATTCGATATTTGTCAGGCAGGCTTGATCGGCGTTTCTCCGTGCGTATTCGACGGCGGTCGGGTTGCCCTCGATCCCGATCACCCGTTTGAATCTTTTTGAAAGAGCCAATGTAAAAAGACCCACGCCGCAATAAAGGTCCAGAGCCAGCCGGCCGTCAGTGCCTTCAACCGCTGCATCGACCAAAGCCTCGATCAGAAATGGATTTCCCTGGAAAAAGCTCTGTGCCGAATAGCGGTATTCGAATTCGCCGGCTCGTTGTATTACGTCACCGCCGGGCAGCACCATGTCCGCCGAATAAAGTGATGTGCCGTTCTTCCCGGCCGCGGCCTCGATCACCGCGACGTCGCTCCAAATCCCTCCCCAACTGATCTCTTCGCGCAGCTTCAAAAAGGAACTTTCAAGTTCCGGCAAAAGTATCAGGCATTGTTCTATATCGATGACCTCGTGAGATGCCCGTCGAAGGTAGCCAATTCTCTGCTTGTCTCGATCGAGATGCCACTGTGCCCGGGAACGATAATCAAACTCATTTGGGCTGGCGGTCACCAGAATGGCATGAGGCCATTCGATCTTTCCGATACGACGCAGACAATCAGAAATGATCGCCGATTTTGCGGCAAGCTGTTTTTCATACCTCAAATGTTGAAGATCGCACCCGCCGCAAATGCCGTAATAGGGACACGGCGGCGTGGTCCTATCGGACGAGGGCGATATTATCTCCTCGATAGCCGCAAACGCCGTTTTCCCTTTGATTTGCTCGACGCGAGCGCGTATGACGTCGCCCTCAGCGGCAAGCGTAACAAAAACCGTAAGACCCTCCGCGAAACCCATTCCAAGTCCGCGCGGAACTATCTTCTCGATCTTTACCTCCAAAAGATCGTCGACACTAAATTTCCGTTTGGCACCTTGCTTGTCTTGCTGCATTTTTTCGAGATCGGGATCAGAGATAGAAAAGGCTAAGTCGCGGCACATTCTCTTTGTCCCTAAGTGCTTTCAGCAACATGACTCGAACGGTCTTTTCGTATGCCTCAGGTTCCATTTTCTTTCGGTATGCGCTCAATTGTTCCGCGACCTGCCGCTTAATACCGTCGATCTCTGCCCCGTCACTCAGGGACAATAACGAATCTTCAAGAAAATCCTCGATGTCGCTGAGCGATCTGTCGATCAACTCGATCTCATCTCCGCTAAACGTGAGTATTTCGGTCAGCCGCGATACCGCCCGATCGAATGCCTCTTCCAACCGAGAATTTCCGTTTGCCTTGAGCATTTTAATAGCGTCGCCTATATGCCGCTTTAGGACGTCGGTTTCGACGTCGCTTGTTACGTTATTTAACGTATCTGGTTTTCCCGCCTGCGACTCGAGCCACTCGGCAAATTGCGCCTCCACCTCCTCGCGGCAATACATTAACCCCTTGATAGCACGTGCTGCCGGTTTTTTATCGCGCGCGTCAAAGACCGATTCGATCGCACGAATTACCACGTGCAGCGGGACCGCACGCTCCTGCCAGGTTTCGATCAAAGCCCAATCGATCGGGTTCAACAAAAG
>JBDTMQ010000521.1:0-7829 GCA_039934155.1 Acidobacteriota bacterium
TCGACTCAGACGCATCGGGCGCAAGTTCGATCACTTATCTCGGAACTCCGGCCGATCTTCGAAAACAGTCATCTGGCGCATCCCGCATCAGTCAGGAATAGCAGGTTCTGGGAACCGGTTTACGAGTTTCGAAGAACAATGGTAAGACCTGGATCTGATGGTTTACGCAAAGGCGAAGCTCGCCTTCGCCTTGATCATTCGCAGCTCTGCAGTGGCCACTTTGCTTTGACAATCGGGCCGATCTTCCCTTAAACTCTAAGTTTTCACTTTCGGGTGAAGTCAATGGAGAGCAATTATGCCGAAGAGAACGTATCAACCGAACAACCGCCGCCGCGCGAAAAAGCACGGTTTCAGGGCGAGGATGGCGACCAAGAACGGCCGCGCGGTACTCAAGCGCCGCCGGGCGAAAGGCCGCAAACGCCTGACGGTTTATCATTATTAGGGTCTAGTTTTCCAAAGGAAGCTCGGCTGCTGAAACGCGCCGAGTTTTTGCGTGTTTATGAATCGGGCCGCCGGATCGAGGGCCGCTTGATGACGGTCTTTATCCTGCCGAATGATCGCAACGAGCACCGGGCCGGTATCACGGCAACAAAGAAGGCGATCGGCAAAGCGCACGACCGCAACCGTGCAAAACGGCTTTTGCGAGAGACATTCAGGCTGAGCCGGGCCGGGCTTGAAATGCTTCCGGCAAATTACGATTGGGTGCTCAATGCCCGCCGGAGCATCCTGAAGGTAAAGCTCGATGGCCCGCTCGCTGAGTTTCGTGCTATCGCGGCACGCATCGCTGCCGAGGCCGAAAATACTGCCACAGTGAGCACATCGTTGACAGAGTAGATAAGAGGTTGTATTCGATCTACGCTCTGTGTTGGCGGTGGCCTCTGTGGCAAAATGTTTTAAAGATGAAATTTCTGGTCATCGATCTGCTTGGGTTATACAAGGCATTGGTCTCGCCCTTTTTGCCGCCCGCCTGCAGATTCGAGCCGACGTGCTCGGAATATACGCGCCAGGCCGTCGAGAAATACGGCGCTTTGCGCGGAACATGGATGGGCGCAAAACGTATTTTACGGTGCCAGCCCCTGTGCAGCGGCGGCCACGACCCGGTCAAATGACCATTCGTTCTAGGTTCGGTAAATAAATTGTGGAAAACAGCAATACAAAACAAAGTCAGGTCCGTTTTTTGATAGCCGCAGTGCTTTCACTGATCGTTCTTTTCGGCTGGTCATATTTCTTCATGCCGGCCAAGCCGCCGGCCGACAACGCGAACGCAAATACCGCGGCGAATTCAAATACGGCACCGACCGCGGCCGCACAGCCAACGCCCCCGCCGACAGCACAGCAGTCTGCTCAGCCGCCGGGCGCCGAGACACCGGCCGCGGCCGACACGACACCGAACCGGACGATAACGATCAGTTCGCCGCTGTATGAGGTAAAGATCGACTCGAAGGGGGCCGTTGCAACCAGCTGGATCCTTAAGCGAAACCACGGCCCGCGGGGCGACTATCCGATGTATGCCGACGGCTCGACCGAAGCGAACGAAAAACCGCTGCAGCTCATCTCGAACGAAGCGCTCAGCCGCCAGCCGCGTGACGTTCCGTTTCGCCTTGCGACGCCCGATCAAACGCTTAACACGCTCATAAATGAGCGGAATTATCAAATCTCAGCACCTGAGGAAACGATCACACTTGCCGACGGTCAGTCAAAACAGATCGATCTTACATTGATCGACCCGAGCGGCATCGAGGTAAAAAAGAGCTTCGTTTTTAAGGCCGACAGCTATTTGTCGGACCTTGCCGTAACCCTTACACGAAACGGGCAGCCAGTCGCCGATACCAAGTTGCTGATCGGTGCCAGCATCGGTGATCACGCGATCAATCACCACAACTTTTATCACATCGAATCTGAGGCCGTCGCTGCCGTTGACGGCGACATCAGACGGCATCAGGGCTATTATTCATTCACATATGGGGCCGACAACACGGCCTCGCTGCCTGAACCCGGACTGGTCGATTGGGCCGGCGTCGGCGACGCATACTTTGCGATGGTCGCGATACCGTCGACACAGGTCCAGGGCGTCGAATATCATGCGTCGAAATATGACGTACAAACCGAACCGTATTTCGACAGCATTTTCAAATGGGTGATCCGCAGTGAGAAGACAAGCGAGACGCGGCACCTCGTGACGGCATATGTACCTGTAAGCAGCGATGGTGCGACGACGCGTATCTATACCGGCACAAAGGATTACTTTCTGCTGTCATCGCTCAGCGACAAGCTTTCGGCCGATGTGGGCCGTCCGCTGGCGATCGTCGACCTGATAAATTTTAGTAACTATAAATTTCTACGTCCCGTTACAAAACCGCTTTCGATCCCGATCCTGTATGCCCTGAATTTCTTCAACGGAATCCTGCACAATTACGGCATCGCGATCATCGTATTCACCTTTCTGTTCTACTCGCTTTTGTTCCCTTTGAGATGGTCGCAAAGCCGGTCCTTCAAAAAAGCGTCGGGGAATGCCCCGAAGATGAAGGAAATACAGGACAAGATCAAGGATCTGCAGAAAAAGGGGATCCCGGCTGACGATCCGCGGATGCGCGAGCTGCAGATGCAGCAGCTGAGAATGACAAAGGACGCGCTGCCTATTGGCGGCTGCCTTCCGATGCTGCTGCAGTTTCCGCTGCTGATCGCGTTTTATACTGCCGTCACCGTTTCGCTCGAGGTTCGTCAGGCCGCGTTCCTTTGGCTGCCCGACCTGTCGGCCGCTGACCCCTGGCATTTGCTGGAATTCGCCTTCGCCATCTCGATGGTGCTTTCGATGAAATTCACACCTACGGCGCCCGCGGTTTCGCCCGAACAGCAAATGCAGCAGAAGATGATGACATACTTCATGCCGGTGATGATGTTGTGGGTAATGTGGGCGGCCCCGGCCGGCCTGCTGCTTTACTGGTTCTTTGGGAACATCGTAAGTTTTGGCCAGCAGATGATCATCAATCGAATGAACAAAACAAATCAGCCACCGGCGGCGGAAGTGGTCGATTCGATCCCGAAGAACGCGAAAAAGGTCAAGCCGAAACTAAGTATGTCATAGGCTCAAGGGTGGTCGAATTATGAATGAAACATGTCAAAAAGCCGAAAAATTTCTCTCAGAGCTGATCGACGATCTGGGTTTTGATCTCAAGGTCTCGTCAAAGGTGACCGACGAGGGCTGCCTACTCGATCTTAGCGGGAATGATTCGGGCCTTGCGTTAAGCGAAAATGCAGAAATGCTTGATGCATTCGAAGTACTGCTATTTCAAGCGTTCGGCCGAGACATGGACCGGGAGCATCGAATCATCTGTGACGCCGAAGGATTCAGACAGACCCGCAAGGCCGAACTTCACGCAATGGCACGTTTTGCCGGCGATCAGGTCAGAAAAAATGGACTCCCATTCACATTCGGAATTTTGAATTCGACCGAGCGTCGGATAATCCACATGGCGCTTCAAAAAGAAGAGGATCTTGGGACCGAATCTGTAGGAGAAGGCCGCGAGAGAAGGCTGCAGGTCCACCTTAAATAAGTTCGAGCCGTAAGTTTTGGATTTCAGGTCAGGTATCCGGATAGAATCTGACAGTGGAACCATGAATACCATTGTCGCACTTGCAACTCCGGCCGGCCGCAGCGGGATCGGCGTGATCCGTATGAGCGGCCCCCAAGCCAAGTCGGTCGCGGCCCAGATCACCGATGTTGAAGATCTGGTCCCTCGCCGGTCGCATCTTCGCCGTCTAACAGACCCAGGCACGAACCTTGTCGTTGATGAGGCCCTGCTCACTTATTTCAAAGCTCCCAATTCATTCACTGGCGAAGATGTTGTCGAGATCGGCTGTCACGGATCGCCCGTGCTGCTTCGGCAGGTACTTGATCTGTGTCTCGACGCCGGCGCGAGATTGGCCGAACCGGGCGAATTCAGCTTACGGGCTCTAAGTAACGGACGCATCGATCTCGCCGAAGCTGAGGCTATTCGCGACCTGATCGATGCTCGTTCGATCGCCGCCGCGCGTCAGGCCGTGAGACAGCTGAGAGGTGAATTTTCTCATCAACTTGTCCCGATAAAGGAGGACCTGTTGAATGTGATCGTCGTGCTCGAATCGGCTTTGGAATTCGTAGAGGACGATCTGCCCGAAACCAGCCGGGATAAAATCGTTGGCGATCTTAAACGCATTTTTGAAGAGATTAGAAAATTGGCAGGTTCATTCAAGGCTGGAAAGCTTATCCGCGAGGGGATCAGGGTTGCCCTCGTTGGCCGGCCGAATGTAGGTAAGTCGAGTTTATTCAACGCCTTGATAGGCAGCGACCGTGCGATCGTGACCGATATCGCGGGTACCACAAGAGACCAGCTTTATGAGAGTTTCGCGGTGCGCGGAATTCCGGTCTCACTTATCGACACCGCGGGCTTGCGAGAAACGCTTGATAAGGTCGAGAGCATCGGTGTGGAAAGGTCGCGTCGAACGATGGCCGACGCTGACCTGGTTGTTGTTTTACTTGACGCCTCCGATACTGTTGCCGACGAGGACCTCGAAATTATAAAAAGTGTCGCCGATCTTAATTATTTGATCGTAATAAACAAGATCGACATATCACACCCTGAGAGCGTAAATGAGATCGTGTCCTCGCTTTCGAATTTATCCAACGGCACGTCATCGACCATCGTGGAAGTATCCGCAAAGACAGGCGCCGGTCTAGGTGACCTGTCCACCGCCCTGATCGAGCCTTTTACTGCCGAAGACGTTTCGAGTGCAGGATTTCTTGTTACCGATGCTCGACATTACGACCTACTTGTTCGCTCGGCTGATGAGATCGAACAATCACTGTCGCTTATCCGGGAAAATGCGAGCGAAGAGATCATTTTAGTAGGCCTGCATAACGCGCTTCGTTATCTTGGCCGGATCACGGGCGAAACGACGACCGAAGATATGCTGACCCGCATTTTTTCTACTTTCTGCATCGGAAAGTAGGTGTCTGATCAGTGTTGACATCACCCTCTCAAAACATAGATAATAGTTCAACAGGTTAAAACAACTTTAGCCTGGTTGTAAATATTCTCACCTCGTCCCAGTTCGGTTTCTCCAACCCATTTTGGATACCACGATCCTTTACGTTACTCCCACTGATCCATGCATCACACGTCATCTCTGGCATTCTCGACCCACCAGCAGTATGCTACCTCAGCGGTTTCAAGCGAAATTCGCAAACGAATTCTCATTGTCGATGATTCGCCAGCCGTTCGCATTTCTTTTAAGCGGCACCTTCAGACAAAATACGACTGTTCCGAGGCAGCGTCGGTAAGTGAAGCGTTAGATGAATTAAAAACGACTGAATTCGCGTTGGTGATCGCCGATATTTTGATGCCCGGTTTGTCGGGCATAGAACTCCTGCGCAAGATCGTCGAGCGTTACCCGTATACCGCCGTAATAATCGTTTCGGGCATCGACCAGCCGCAACGCGTTTTGGATGCGATCCGCCTTGGCGCATACGACTATCTGATAAAACCCTGCGATCTTGAAACGGTTGAATTAACTGTCGAACGCGTTATCTCACGGCGGGACCTTATTTACAATGCTCAACGTTACAAATCAGATCTCGAGGCAAGGAATCTCGAGCTAGCTGAGGGCAAAGCACAGCTTGAAAGGCTGCAGGCGCAGATAGTTCAAAACGCAAAAATGGCCTCACTGGGTCAGCTTGCAGCGGGTGTGGCCCATGAGATAAACAACCCTGTCGGATTTGTCTACGGAAACCTGGACCTTTTGAATGAATCGGTAAGCAGCCTGGTTCGATTGCTCAAGTTCTATGACGAAGTGCCGATGCCGTCGGACGTTGCCGAGCGGGCGACCGCGGTTAAGAAAGAGATCTTTTACGAACAGACCGTCGAGGATGTCGGGTCGATAATTAACGACTGCCGGGAGGGCGCCGAGCGGATCCGCGACATCGTAAAAAACCTAAAGACGTTTTCAAGACTCGATGAGGCTGAATTCAAGAGGACCGATATTCATGAGGGAATAGATTCAACGCTTCGCATCCTTTCGCGATATTTCAGCAGCGACAAGATCAAGCTCGTCCGGGATTACGGCGAACCGGCGATCATCGACGGGTTTTCCGGGCAATTGAATCAAGTTTGGATGAATTTGCTGGTAAATGCCGCGCAGGCTGTCGGCAGTGAGGGTGAAGTACGAATAAAAACACGGATCGATAACGAAGATGTCACGGTTGCTATCTCCGATACCGGTATCGGAATGTCACCGGATCAAATAGAAAAGATCTTTGACCCGTTCCTTACGACAAAGCCTGTCGGTGAGGGAACGGGCCTCGGATTATCGATCTCATTTGGTATTGTTAAGCGCCATTCCGGCGAGATACGGGTCGAAAGCGTTCCCGGACGCGGCACCACGATGATCGTAAAGCTTCCGATTCATTCAGGAGCTCCCACTGTTTCCGTTGAAGATATTTCAAAACAAATAACACCCCTGAACGAGTACAACTATGAATTATAAGATCTTGATCGTCGATGACGAGGAATTAAATACACGCATGCTCGAACGCGTGTTTCGAAGCCATTACGATGTAGTGACGGCCCAATCGGGCGGCGACGGACTGGAAAAGTTAATGGTCCATGATATCGCCTTGATCATCTCAGACCAGCGAATGCCGGGAATGACCGGCGTCGAGTTTTTGGTCCGTGCAGCTGAGCTCCGGCCGCATTGCGTGCGTATCATTCTAACCGGCTATACAGACTCAAATGATCTCGCCGATGCACTGAATTCCAACGTAGTGTATAAATTCGTCACTAAACCCTGGGACAACTCAGATCTTTTGCAGACGGTCAAACGCGGTCTTTCGCATCATGAAACGATCAAGGCCCAGCATCGGCTAAACCTTGAGAACCAAAGGCTTAGAAGCCGGCTCGATGCTTATGAAGATGGATTGTCGGCGATACTTGCGGACCAGCTGGAAATGAGGGCTCCGGGTGCCCGCGAACACGCCAAAAATGTCTGCAGCACGGCCGAGCAGATCGGACGCGCACTCGAGCTGGACCCGCCAACCATGAAACTATTGACCAAAACCGCATCTATGCACGATCTCGGCGAGCTTTTCGCTTACGATCAAACAGTTGGTAGTGTGTTGTCGCCAAGTGATCCGGTTAGAACGATGCAGGAACATGGGCGCGTGTTCGAGCTCCTTGCCGAGATCCCCGATCTTGCCGAGGTGGTCACAGCCCTTCGCCAACAAAGCGAGCATTTTGACGGAACCGGCGGACCTGACGGATTGCTTGGCGAGCAGATCTCATTAATTGCTCGGATCGTTTCGGTGGCCTGCGCGTCGGAATTGTATCAGGCGTCCGGCATCGAATCGCGGGAACGCTTTCAGGCCGAAAGCGGTCATCGATTTGACCCCAATATCGTAAATGTTCTGCACGGCTTAAGAACCCTCGACCACCTTCGGGAAGGCGGACCCTTGTCGGCCGCGTATCTCAACAATTAGCCTTATCATAATTTGAAACGGAGAAAATTATGCCCAGAGATCAGGAACGTGTACCCTTTCTTGTTGAGGTCATGCTGAATATCGCATCGGCAAGATGCCAGGCAAGGATCAGCGACCTGAGTTCCGGCGGATGTTTTATTGACTCGATCGTCAGCGTGACGCCTGGTGATGCGATAGATTTCGATCTCAAGCATCCCAGCGGAGATTCGATGCATTTTAAAGGCGAAATAACCTACGCAATGCCGGCTATCGGGTTTGGCGTAAAGTTTCTAGATATTTCGGAAAGCCAGAAGCTTTTTACGGAAAGGATCGTAAAAAC
>JBDTMQ010000522.1:0-12364 GCA_039934155.1 Acidobacteriota bacterium
GGCCCTGATCAGATGATTTTGCGCTTTCCACGCCTGCATTTGAAGATTCTGCCGGACTCTGTGCCGCATCAGCGCCGGCGTTGCCAGCCTCCGGCGTCTGAGCCGGGCTGGGCGGAGTTCCCGGCGGTGGAGCGCCGCCGCCTGGCGAAGTGTTTCCCACCATCGGGGTACCTTTATTAGCGGCTGCTTTCATAGCAGCCGAGGGCGGAGTGTCCTGTTTAGGTGGTGCTGGCGGAGGGGTAGCCGGTTTCGTCTTCTTCCCGGAATCGGCTTTGTCAGCCTCGGTCGGCGCTTTAGGTGTGGAGGTAGAGCATCCTGAACCGCTGCCGGCAGCACCGCCGCTGTTGATCAGTACCATCGTTCCCTGAACGGTTACTCCAGTCGGACCGATGTCGATAAAGCCGCCGGGTCCTTTGAGGGTGAGCTGCATACCGGCCTCGATAACGACCTTCATGCCGGCTTTTAGATGGATCTCCATCCCGGCCTCAACTGCTGATTTCATGCCCACCTTTTCATCCTTGCTCGCGCCGATATCGCTTGAGACAGATCCCCCCACCTTTTCCTTGACGTTCCCGCTGACGGATGAGTCCTGATTGCCGCCGGTCTTGTAAAACTCGTTCGATTCAACGATCGAATGTTTTTCGTTCTTTACGATCTCAAAATAGTCTTTTCCCACCCTGACATCTTGATTTTTTTGCGCGTTGACAAAGATCTGTTCCTGCCCGGCCTTGTCCTCAAAGCGGATCTCATTAAATCCATTGCCGCCGGGCGTCGAGTTCGATTTTATTCCAGACCTTGTCTTATGATCGGGAAGGGTGTATGGCGGCATCGCATTAGGATTATAGACACACCCGGTAATGATCGGCTGGTCGGGGTCGCCTTCCATAAAGGACACAACCGTCTCCATTCCGATCCGGGGGATCGACATCGCACCCCAGTTTCCGCCCGCCCAGGTATGGGCGACGCGGACCCAGCATGAACTGTCCTCGTTGTACTTGCCCTCGCGGTCCCAATGGAATTGTACTTTTACCCGGCCATATTTGTCCGTCATTATCTCTTCGCCACCCGGGCCCACGACGATCGCGGTCTGACTGCCCCGAACGATCGGCTTCGGCGTTTTCAGCGGCGGCCGATAAGTCGGAGCTCCGCCGCCCCAGGGAATGCAGACAAACTCGTTTCTGTAAGCCGAAAGCGGTTCATTATCTGTGATATAACTCGGGCTCTGGTCTATCTCGTGGATGATCGTTTTTACAACGTACTTTCCGTTAACAGGGGGAGAAGGATGGTTTTTTAACGTAAACCGATATCCCGCTGCCAGTGCCGTACAAGCGCCGTCGCCCTTTACGGTCTTGAACTGCGCGTCCAGCATGCCGATCATGGTCTCGGCTTTTTTGGTCCGTTCCGGAAATACCTTTGAAAGCTCTGCGGCTTGCTCGCCGCCGCCCGCCGAAATGCCGTCGTACCGCCGGGCATATCCGCCCGGGAAATCATAAAGTTCAAGTTTTCGGCTTAATGCTACAGGCGTGATGGATTGTTTCTCCACCTCAATTTTTTGGGTATGGAGCTGAAAATTGTGGTCCCAAAACGCGACTTTTCCTGTCTGAAGGACGTAGTCGATATCCCACGATTCTATATGTCCCTGGAAGGCTTCGCCCTCCACTTTCATAAAAAATGGGATCTCTTCTTTCGAGCAGTCTGTATGTGCATCTTCGGTGTCGGCGATGACCATTGTGTGGTCAACATCGTCGTGTTTGAAGAAATAAAAGATCCCTTCCTCTTCCATCAGTCGAGAAGCGAAATCAAAGTCGGACTCTCGATACTGTACACAGTAGTTGCGCGGCTCATAAACTTTCTTGAGCTTGAATTCAGTTTTAAATCCGTCGAAGACCTTTTTTAAGATATCCGGGGTGTTTTTACGCTGAAAGATCCGGCTGTTTTGTCTATGCGTGAGCAGCCATATCTGCGGAACGACCTCCATCTTATATTGAGTAAATCGACGGTTGCGGATGCCCTGGGAAAGGCGGCTGCATATTCCATGAAAATACCTAACCGTTTCGTCCGGCTGCGACAGCTCGATTATGACGCCTTTGCCCAACAGGGACTCAGGTTCAATAACATGCGGCTCGGTCCCCGCGGTATCATCACCTGTCTCGTGAAGCACGTACATGTGATATGTAAACAACTCGGAAAGACCCTCTTTTGCCGAAAAGGACTCAGGCAAAAGAAAGTCTATACCAAGCGGTGTTGATAACCGTAGAATTCTGTCTTTCTGGACAATATCCATGTTACTCGTCCCTTTTAGGTCTTCCGAGTCAGCCGCTCAAAACCTGGCCGTCAGCTGATGTCGTAGACAAATTTCTCGTCGTCGCCGACGCCGACATGAACGCGTTTGATCCCGTCGCCCGCGGCCATGCGGGACAAGACCTCGCCGCTCATATCAGGTAGAAGCGAACCGGTCAGGATGTTGTAAACGTTCCTTGCTCCGCTGTCCACATCCGTGCAGCGCTTTGCTACCGTATCTATGACGGAGTCATCGTACGAAAATTGCGCACCATGATTGTCCGAAATGCGGTTTTTGATCTTACCAAGCTGTAATTTGATGATCAGTCTCAGTATGTCGTCGCTGATCGGATAGTAGGGAACTGTGACCATACGGCCAAGCAGTGCCGGTTTAAAGGCTTTTAATAATTCTGGCTTGACAGCTTCGACCAGGCCTTCGGGATCCGGCATAGTGTCAGGATCGGCACACAGCTTCATGATGATATCGGTGCCGACGTTGGACGTCAGGAGAATGATCGTATTCTTAAAGTCGATCTCACGGCCCTCGCCGTCCTCTAACAATCCTTTATCAAAGACCTGGAAGAACAGTTCCATTACGTCAGGGTGAGCCTTTTCGACCTCGTCAAGAAGCACCACCGAATACGGCTTGCGTCGCACAGCTTCGGTAAGTACGCCGCCTTCGCCGTAGCCGACATATCCCGGAGGCGAACCTTTCAGGCTGGAAACGGTGTGGGCTTCCTGATACTCGCTCATATTGATCGAGATCAGATTGCGTTCGCCACCATAAAGCGATTCGGCCAATGCAAGAGCCGTTTCGGTCTTTCCGACTCCGGATGTTCCGACGAGAAGAAATACGCCGATCGGCCGCTTCGGATCGGTAAGGCCCGCCCTCGAAGTTCGTATTCGCTGTGAAATGGCCTCAAGCGCGTGGTCCTGACCGAGTACTCGTTCACGTAATGTTGACGAAAGCTTAAGAACGGCGTTGATCTCGTCAGCCACCATCTTGCCGATCGGAATGCCGGTCCAGCCCGAGATGACCTCGGCAACTGTCTGGCCGTTGACAACCGGCTGCATCAGGGGCGATTCGCCCTGGACCTCCTTAAGCTCGGTAGACATTCGTTTCAACTCGGTTTTAAGGAATTCAGTATCGGCCGGATGTGCCGCATCTGCGGCAGGAGCCGTCGCTAATCCCGACGATTCAGAGCTTACGCCTGACTGAGATTCGGCAACCATAGGCGATTGAGTTTCCGAGGCAACAGCTGCTTCCGATTGTTCGAGCACTGGTGAACCTTCTGTTGAAGCTTCGGCTGCCGACGGCTCAGTAGCGGCAGATACCGCGGCCGCGGTGCCGTTTCCGTTCGATGTCGGAGCCAATCGGGAATCGAGGCGCGCCATTTCAAGTTTTGTACGGATATTCCTGATCTGTGTTGTCAGCTCCTTTTCTTTCTCCCACTGTTCATTCAATTTTTCGAGATCGGCCTCGGTCGCGGCCCTCTTTGCTTTCAGGTCGTCGAGCCGGTCATTATGTTCGGCACCGGTTGCCTGTTCACGTTCCAGAGAGTCGATCTCAGAAGAAAGATTTTGAATTCGTCGCGTCGAATCCTCGATCGACGCGGGCGTTGCGCCCTGACCGATCGCCACCTTTGCACACGCCGTATCGAGCACCGAGACACTCTTGTCCGGCAGTTGGCGGCCCGTAATATAACGATTTGAAAGCTTTACGCATTCGACGATCGCTTCGTCCAGAATGCGGACCTTATGATGCTCTTCCATCTTATCGGCCAGACCGCGCATCATCGCGATCGCTTTTTCTTCGTCGGGTTCTTCGATCTTGACGACCTGAAAGCGTCTGGCCAATGCGGCGTCCTTTTCAAAATACTTTTTATATTCGGCCCATGTTGTTGCCGCGATGGTCCGCAGTTCGCCACGCGCAAGCGCCGGCTTGAGCAAATTCGCAGCGTCGTTCTGTCCGGCCTGACCGCCGGCACCGATCATGGTATGGGCTTCGTCAATGAACATGATGATCGGCTGCGGCGAGGCTTTTACCTCTTCAATGACCGATTTCAGACGATTTTCGAATTCGCCCTTGATGCCGGCACCTGCCTGCAGAAGTCCAAGATCGAGGGTCCGGACGGCAACGTTGCGAAGCGGCTCGGGAACGTCACCCTGAGAGATCCTCAATGCGAATCCTTCGACAACGGCCGTTTTCCCAACGCCGGCCTCGCCGGTCAGGATCGGATTGTTTTGTCGGCGGCGGGTGAGAATGTCGACGATCTGTCTTACCTCAAAATCGCGGCCAAGTACGGGATCGATCTTGCCTGCGGCTGCTTTTGCGGTCAGATCTTCGGTGTACTGATCGAGTGCTTTGGTCTTGCCCGGTACGCCGGTGGCAACCGGTGCACCGCCGCTGGCTGAGGCAGATTCTCCGAGTGCGACGGCATCCCGTTCCTCAGAAGAGGTTGAAGTGATCTCCTGAAGGCTGGTTTGCAGCGACTCAGCCGAAATATGGGCAAATTCCTTTGATATCTCGCGGGCGATCCTTGCAAAGCCATCGTTCAGCAAAAGCGCAAGCGTGAGGTGGCCGCTGCGAACGCGAGCGGCTCCAAAATCCACTGAAGCCAGCAGCCACGCATCCTGGATCCATCGCGGTATCCTGTCGCTTAACCCCGGCGTACGGGAATTTCCGCTTTTGAGGCGGTCTATCGCCTGCTGAACGTCCCGGCTCAGCCGGTCGACGTTGACCTCAAAGTGGTTACAGATCTTGTGCAGGTCGGTATCATCCAGTTCTAAGAGCTTTGCCAAAATATGCTCGATCTCGACATCGTAATTCGTCCGCGAAAGGCACAACCCCGCGGCTCCCTCGAGCGCGTTTCTCGAAACATCATTCAGACGGCCGACCAAAGATTTCAAATTTACGTTCATTGCTTTTCTCCTAAATATTTTTCAGCGACCGAGATGCCGCGACCGCGGTGTAGTTCAAACATAATTTTCATCATGACTCTATTGCCAGTACGACCTGATCATCATCTTTTTTGAATGGCTGTGTTTTTAAAAATGACGTCCAACCGAGCATCGGCCGGCGTAAAGCACGTGTTGTGAGAATTGAGCCGGGGACCTGTTTCGCCATGAGTACAAGCTGTACATCAAAATCGATCTCGGTCCCGACCATGAATTTAACTATCGACGAGAACGGTTTATGGGCCGTGCCGTTTGGTAAAAACGCTTGGAATTGATTGAAGTTAAGCGGGCCGAGCCGCATTCTGAACTTCGACTGCTGATCCCAGATCCTTGCCCCGGCGATGGCATTGACGCCCAGTTCGCTGTTTCGGGTTCCGACCCGGGTACGATCGGCCGGATCAAGCGTTATCCACTGGCCGAAGAACTGAAGGATTTTCGCCGCGACGCCGAAATAATCCGAAACAATATTCTCGAGCGCATTGGCGGAGTGCGGTTTCTGCGCGATAAGCCCGCCGTAAGGCAAGAGTGCTTCGTCCTGGATATGCATCCGGTTTCGAAGTCCTTTTGTCCCCATACCTGCATTGTCAAAAAGATACGAAGTGAATTGGTCATCGCCCCTCTCGTATGCAACCGGAAACCGATACTTTTCCCACGCCCGATAAAAGAGCGAAACGGCCCGATGCGTGAACATATCGAGAAACGATGCGAGTGTTGTGTCGCGATGTCTCACCCGATCGAGAGCCAGTTCGGTGTATTGGATAGGCAGGACGCCGGAAACGCCCGCCATTCCCATAAAGTTCACTTCGACTTCCGTATGTGTCTCGCCCGTACCGTTATTGGTGACTTCCCGCACCTCGTACAGTTCGCTCGCGGGAAAGTCGAGTGCGATCCGTGACGTGAAGCGTGCGACCTCTTCGTGGGGAAGCGCACCGCGCCCGACGGGCTTTCGTCCGGGAAAGACCCTTTCGAAAAGCCTCACGGCCTGAAAAAATTCAAACCGGAACGGCTCTTCAAAAAGCTCGTCTTTTAGGGGCTTTTGGGGCATAAAAATAAGTTCAGGGTCGAGCCGCGCTCAAAAAGGGCGGCCCGTAAGTTCAAAGCAAAAACTGTTCGCCGGCCCGCGGCGGAAACTTTTTGACCGGTTCTTCGCGCTGCTCGGTGCGAAGGACCATCTGATTGAACGAATTCACTGATGAATAAAGCCCTAGGAATCGCTCCAGAACACAGGCAAACAGGAACATGCCGCTGCCGACGTAGTTTTCTTCGTCAAACGTAACGGTGGTCTCGATGCCGCGGACAAAACCGGCACCGATATGGCCGCCGATCTGCTGGATGGCCTTTCTCGATTCGATCCGGGTGATGCCCAGTATCTGTTTCCGGGTGATAGACGAATCGTCAAAGTTGTAAAGGTTGAGTATCTCCTGCAGAGCTTCTGGCTTGCCGTTGTCCGCGTTAACGAGCGAAAGATAATTCAGGTTCAGATGCGAGATCAGCCTCCATTGAGCGGCCCTCCGCTGCGGCGGACGGATCACTTCTGAAGGTTTGGTCAAACATTTGACCCTTGACAACAGCGCCGTGCCCTCGACCTCAAAGTCACCCTCGCGTCCGCCAAAAGGCAAGCGGGCCGGCAGGTCGCGGTTTGTACAGGTCGCGCGGACATTGAGCACCTCGACCGGCGGGACAAGCGGATCGAATTTAGCGTCCACGAGCGAAATGAATATCTCCGTGCCCGGGTCATCGGGTCTTTGCGATTGGCGACGGGTCGCATACCAAAATGACTTTTCCGCCTCGTGTCCGTAAGTGTGCTTTAGGGAATAGAATGGCGAATACTCGTGAGCCAGGTTGGTCTTAAGATCGTTGGTTATCACGTCATCGACCGAATAGATCTCCGTCGACATCTGATTGTGGACGTCCGGTATCACCTGGTATTCGTATTTCTGCTGTGACAGATAGATCGGATCCGAGATCTTTTTAAACAGGTTAACGATCGGCGTGCAGCCCAATTTAAAGCTGTCGGCAGATACCGGAACGATCGGCGGAGTGATGTTGTTTAAATGGATAACAATATCAAAATGGCTGCCAAACTTTCGCGCTGCGGCCTGATCGATGCCGTGTATCTCGAAGAAAAGGAACTTGTACGGAAAAGAGAAATATTCCGTTAGCAGCCGGTAACCCATAAATGAGCGTTTCGTGTACGGCAGCAGCGCTTCATCCTCGGCAAAGCCTACCTGCTTGATGCCGTCACCGGGACTCATAACGACGGGATCGGGCAGCTTAAGCTGCAGATTCGTAAGCGTTTTGAGAATTCGGTTACCGAGCGGCTGTTCCTTTGGCCGGATCTCGACCGACGTTACGTGGTTGAATAATATTTCGTAGAGCGGAAAGACCAGCTGCGGATCACCATCGAGATAAAAGCGCAGTCTGTCGGGCGAGTCACCCGTGCTGCCGATCTTTAATTCGTGCAGATTCGAGTCGCCGTAGCAATGCATGTTCAGCGTGATCGTGCTGTCGGCGTATTTTCCGCGTCCGTCTTTCGGAGCCGGCGATTCGAGGGCGGCTGATAAAAGTTCGACCGGCACCAGATCGACGCCATAGGCAGTGCGGAATCGGCAGGGGGTCCCGTCGATCGGCCGGGAATTTAGCCGAGTACCGCGCTCGAGCCGCTGGACGGCCGTCAATTTATCACTCGCTGTCCCGAAAGAAAATTGGGCAACTGCCATCGACGGTATCGGGGCCAGGTAATGCGGATAAAGGATATTGAGGAACGACTCGGTGACTTCCGGCAGCTCGTCGTCAAGTTTCAGGGAGATGCGGCCGGCAAGAAACGCAAATGCCTCGACCATTCGCTCGACATGAGGGTCCTCGACCTTTTCTTCGTCGAGAAGCAGCCGGGCGGCGATCTTGGGATATTTTCGGGCAAATTCCGCGCCCATCCGGCGCAGAAAGACCAGTTCTCTTTCGTAATATCCTAATAATTCGTCACGCATTGGGTACGCTATTATAGCCTAACCTAAGAATATGTCTAAAGGCACCAAAGATTGTGAGGCCTTGCAATATAACTAGTTTATTATCAATATTTTAATGTCGATTTTTCGCGGGCGTTATTTCTCGACAACCGAAAATCCGACACCGCCCGCCTGCAGTACAGAGTCGAAAACTATTGGCTCGGGCGCCGGGTCGACGTCGAGACGTGCTTCGATCCTGAATTTGAGTTGCCGGTCAAACTCGTTCAGCGGCTCGACCGTGATCTTTACGTCTAAAAATCTAGGTTCGAATACCCTGATCGCGTATTCAAGCGAGGCAACAAGATTTTTATGTTCGAGACGGTTCTTGATGTGGATGCCGGTGAAATCGGGAAGTCCGTACATCGCGAGCGATTTTTTTACTTCTTCTAGATCGATCTCATCGGGATCGATCACGCAGCGCGTGTTGAGCAGCCATTCCAGATCCCGCCGAACCGAGCGGCGAAGCTCAGACATCGATGCCGCCCTCGATTTCGGCGCTTCACGCGATTCTCTCGGATCCTCGTCGACGAGACGATCCAGGACCGATGGTGTGATCCTCAGCTGACTTTCATTTAGTGCCATAGCACGTGCAAAAAACTTAGATGAAAATAAGGGTTATGCTTTTCAGGAACGACCTGATAAGACATAACCCTTCGAAATGCCTATTACCCAAAAGGCCGCTTATACTTCCTTGTTTTCCTTGATATTGTAGCCCGCCTTTGTTGCCGCGCCGAGTGTGCCGTCCTTGTTTTGTACTTTGTATTCCGTTTCCAGCTTAGCAAAGTTGAACGAGATGGATTCCGTAGGCAGAACATCTGAATGGCCGCTGCCATTTGTCATAAAGCTCGAGATCAGAATGTCCGTAAAGGTCGTAATTTGATATTCCTGCTGCTTTTCACCGGCCTTTCGGCAGGTAAGAACGGCCTTCGGAATATGTTTGCCGTTAGCACAGAATTTCATCAACAGCGGCGAAGCCTTGCTGATGGTCATTGTGAAATGGAAATCCTGAAAGGATGCCTTACCGGCGCCGCCGCCGCCGCCGTATTGAGCAGTCGTACCCGCTTGTGAAACACCCCACGAAAACGAGGAAAGCTGGATCTCGTCCTTATGCTTCGAGTCAAAACTCTCTCCAGGAACTCCATCAATCTTTAAGAAAAAATCGCCCAGTGCCATTTTAATTTGCTCCTTATTTATAAACTTGCTAACGAGTCTAAATCGATTAGCTTCATCCTAATGACGATTAGACAATCTGTTTTTGCTAATCGACGAAAATTTCTCGATGACAGTCGACGGACGCGGTATCTCGTGAGAGCAAAAACCGAGATACCACGACAGATCGACCGAACAGGTCTATCCCTTTGCAGGTGGCGGCAGATCCGCAACCAATCGAAGTGAGACGGAAAGCTCGTCCAGCTGGAAATGCGGCCGAAGGAAAGCAACGGCCCGATAGCATCCGGGTTTTCCAGGAATTTCAGCAACGTCCACGCGGGCTTCACGAAGCGGTTTTTGTGCCTTTACCGACGGTGAAGCGGTCTCGTCCTCGGTCACGTAATTGACGATCCACTGATTGAGAAACTTTTCAGCATCGGTACGCGACATAAAGCTGCCGATCTTGTCGCGAACCATAGCTTTCAGATAATGTGCAAAACGCGAGACCGCAAAAATGTACTGCAGCTGGGTCGAAAGCCGGGCGTTGGCATTTGCCGCATCCGTGTCGTATTTCTTCGCCTTGTTGGCTGACTGTGTGGCGAAGAACGCCGCATAATCAGAACCTTTGCAGTGAACAAGAGGAATAAAGCCGTTGTCGGCAAATTCCTTTTCGCGGCGATCAGTGATGGCCACTTCGGTCGGGCATTTTAATGCAACCTCGCCTTCGTCGGTCTGGAAGGTATGGGTCGGCAGGTCTTGAACAAGGCCGCCGCCTTCAACGCCGCGGATCGCGACACACCATCCATACATCGAAAAGGCCTCGGTCAGACGCGTTCCGAGAGCATAGGCGGCATTTCCCCAAAGATATTTCTTGTGGTCCTTGCCGTCTACATCCTCTTCGAATCTGAACGTCTCGGTCGGTCGCGTCGCCTCGCCGTACGGCTCACGCATGAGAACATGCGGAAGTGTTAGGCCGACGTAACGCGAATCTTCCGAGTCGCGGAAGCTTCGCCATTTCATATACTCAGTGCGGTCAAAGATCTTCGATACGTCGCGGACCTCGGTCATTTCCGAGTAAGTGTCCCAACCGAAGAGCCCAGATGACGCGGCACTCAGGAACGGAGCGTGTGCTGCGGCAGCGACGCCGGCGATCTTATCGAGCAGAGCCATGTCCTGCGGATGATTGCCAAATTCGAAATCGCCGATCATGGCGCCGAACGGAGCTCCACCAAAGGTTCCGTACTCTTCTTCGTAGATCTTCTTGAACAGCGTCGATTGGTCGAATTCAAGAGCGCGTTCAAAATCTTTGAGCAGATCTTTCTTAGTGATATTCATCACGCGGATCTTGAGCATCGGGCCTGTAATGCTGTTTTTGACCAGATGATGCAGACCTCGCCATGAGCCTTCCAACTTTTGAAAGTCCTCGTGGTGCATGATCTGATTCATCTGTGCCGTGATAAGCCGATCGATCTCGGCAATGCGGGAATTGATGGAGAGGTCCATGTTCTTGGACATCGTCAGTTCGCCGCTCATCGTCTGATTGACGAATTCGGCGATCATATCTTTTGCCCGCTCTTTCTGAAATTCATCGCGGGCCATTCGCCCATCGGTCAAAATCTTGTCCAGGAGGCTGCCCTCTTGTTCGGTCTCAACCACTTGAGCGACGGCCTCTTCCTTTTGCTTGGCCATTTTTCTTAGTCCTCCTTTTTAGCTTCGATCCCGAGGGCATCGCTTAACTGCTTTTGCTTTTCGGCGCTTGCCATAACGTCCTCAAGCAAATTCTCGAGCTTTTCGTTCCCGTCCATCTTTGAAAGAAGGTCGGATAATTTCTGACGTGCATCTACAAGCTTACGCAGGGGCTCGACCTGCTGCACGACACGATCCGGCTCGAAATCTTCGATGGAATTGAACTTGAGCTCGACGCCCATTTTGCTTCCATCATCCTGGAGCTTGTTCTCGACCGTGTATGCCAGCCGCGGAGTCATTCCGGCCATTACCTGATCGAAATTGTCGGGGTCTACCTCGACGAATTTGCGATTTTTGAATGCCGGCAGCGGTTCTTCGGGTTTACCGACGAAATCGCCCATTACGCCAATGACGAACGGCAGTTCTTTTAATTCGATGGCATCACCGATCTCTACATCATAAGTGATCTGCACGCGCGGCGGCCGGACGCGATCGATCTTGTGTTGCAAACTTTCCTTTTTGGGCATGTCTTATCTCCTTTGCTTCATTAATTGTTCCCTTAACTCGTATATAGTGTCTGCCAGCCTTGCTTTGCCGATCACCATTCATTACTAGCTGCTTCTTCTGTCGGCTCGGTATATGACGTCGATTCGCCCCACGAACCTCCGCCTCCTCCGCCTGAATCGAGCCCGAGAGTCTGCCGAAGTGATCCAAGAACGTTCTCGTCGTGGATAACCTCCTGCAGCCAGCTTTCAAGCGGCATATTTCCCCATTTGACTGCTCGCTGGACAAGGTATGCGACGGGACTGTGCGGTTCGGTCCGCTGGAAAAATGCGGCGATCTCACCGAGTCTTCGTAACGCATCCTTTCTGCCCTGTACCGAGCCGCTGCTCGAGCCCTCGATCACGTTGCCTGATGCATCGAGGCCGTTTGCCATCGAATCGCCGCTGTCCTCTAACTCGTCCGGCTCTTCGATCCTTTTTTCTTCGAGCAGCTTCTTTACCTGGGTGTGAACATCATCGAGAGCTTTTTTCAGCGTATTCATGCTGGGCATCTGATTACGCTCAAAATGCTCTTCGATCGATCTGTTTAGGTCGTTGTATGCGACCCAGCATTCTTCGAGGGCGAAATTCGCTTCCTCGTAAAAGCGTCGCCGCGTCTGCGCTTTTCCCGAGCGCCACATATCACCGGTCGTCCGGCGTTCGCGTTCCGACTGAATTTTCAGTTCCCGCCAGCGCTCCTGGGCCTCAGAATCGAGATTGTCAAGATTTTCGGGAATATCAAAA
>JBDTMQ010000523.1:0-2442 GCA_039934155.1 Acidobacteriota bacterium
TGATATATCTCTTTTAACATTTTCATCGATTCCTCGATCGGCGGTAGGCCTATCTCTAACCGCCTTTTGTTAAGGTTCTTGATATCCACTGTTTTGTTGATCACAAGTTTTCCTTCTTTTATCTCAAAACCCGAACCGTAGATCTGCGGCTTTCCCTGGTGCAGCGGCAGGCGATCTTAGAAGTTCGCGTAATCCATTGCCTTAAGCTCCTTACGTACAAAAGCTTTCTTGACCGGCTTTAGGCATTTTTTGCGAAGTTCGTCAGAATTGCAATGCTGCAGCAATATCATGAAAGCCTGCTGCCCCTCCCGGCCGACCTTTTCCACCGTCGGAAATCCGTATCTTTCAAATAAGGTGATCAGCCGTTTTGTATTGGGAGCATCGATCGACACATCGATCTCGGCCAGACATTTTATTTGATCGTCCGCAGTGAACTTGACGCACTCTAATCGGGCATCCTGATCGACCTTTTCCATAGCCAGCAATTGCGCCCGTAATTCGAGCCTTTGCTTAGCTGATACCGCGATCGAAAAAAACAAAAATATCAAAAATGAGAATTTCGTAGCGAGTTTGTAAAAATTCTCTAAAGAGCGCGAGTCTCGCGAATTTGTTTAAACTGTGGCGGTTCGATATATTTCGTCGGCACAAAATGCCAAAAATATGTTCGATTATCGAACAATTTACCGGAAATATGATGCCATTAGATGTTTAAAGGCAGTTTTTCGTTGATATTATTTTCTCGGGTTCATTCCTTTCAGAAATGTAGCTACATGCAAAAGTTACATTATCAGTGGTTCGTCAACATAGTTTGTTTTGAGTTGCAGCAGCAATTGGTCAGCGACGAGATCGCAAGTATTAATCTGATCGGACAAAGATAACGACCAGTCACTAGGCATTTAAAAGAGGCCGGAGCGATCCGGCCTCTTTTGTTTTGCGCGACGTAAATTCGAAGCAAGGGTCGCGAGCGCTATTGGCCGAGCTCGGGGGCCGAATCCAGGATGGCGATTATATCGTCGACGCTGCTCGTAATACGCATTCGCGGCAGGCTTTGAATAAAGTCGCGGCCGTAAGCTTTTGTACGAAGCCGAGGGTCGAGAATGGCGATCACGCCTTTATCGTTCCGACTCCGGATCAGGCGGCCGATGCCCTGCTTTAGTGAGATCACCGCCTGCGGCACGCTGTAATCGAAAAATGGCCTGCCCCCGTTGTCTTCGATAAAGCGACCGCGCGCGGCAACAACTGGATCGGTCGGGACCGCGAACGGCAACTTGTCAATAATTACGCACGATAATTGGTCGCCCTGAACATCGACGCCCTGCCAAAAGCTCGCGGTAGCAAACAGAACCGCGTTAGCCGTCTCGCGAAAGCGATCGAGCAGGCCGGCTTTCGACATCGAACCCTGAACAAGACAAGGAAAGCTTACACGCGACGAGACAAGCTCAAAAAGGCCGTTCATCGACGCGTTGCTGGTCGCTAAAACAAATGCCCTTCCACGGGTCGCATTCAGAATCTTTACGATCTCGCCGGCGGCGAGCTGCATGAATTCAGGCGAGCGCGGGTCGGGCATCGCTTTCGGCAGGTAAAGCAAAGCCTGTTTTTCGTAATCGAATGACGAAGGTGCCGTCAGGCCGGTCGTCTTAGCAGAGTCGAGCCCGAGCCTTTCACGAATAAAATCAAATTTACCGCCACTTGAGAGCGTCGCGGACGTCAAAATGCAGGTTTCAACCTTTTCGAAAAGCTTTGTTCGCAGTAGCTCGGAAACATCGACCGGCGACGCTCTCAGGAACATGCCTTTACCGCGTTTTTCGAGCCAGTAAACATAGTTTTGTTCCGCTTGGGTGACAACAAAATTCAGGTCCTGGGTCGTTTGTTTTATCCTTCGGCTAAGCGACTCAGCCTCGGGCGACAATTCGGAAAATGGCTCAATTTCGCTTTCAAGCGAACTCAGCGCGGACTCAAGTGCCCAAAATGCCTCACCCAGACCGGTCGGGCGCGGATCTCCGCCTAGAGTTCGAACGGAGAAAAGGTCCGGCATTAGGGGATAGCGGCCGTCGAACCTCGCTTGACTGAATCTAGACCAAAATTGCTCGGCAAGACCTATAACACGAGCCCCGATCCTCGTAATGTCTCGGATCACGGCTGCATCAGTGATCGGCAACGCGTCCACATCACGCACTATCTCATCGATCTGAAAGCTCGAGACCTGCAAACCGAAATAATCAGCGGCGATATCCTCGATCAAATGAGCTTCGTCAAAGATCACGGCCCCGTAATCGGGTATCACCTTTCCGAATTGGTTGCCTCTCACATTCAGGTCGGCAAAGAAAAGATGGTGATTGACGACAATAATATCCGCGTCGTCCGCACGTGTTCGCATCCGGGTGATAAAACACGGCTCAAAGTCGGGACATTTCTGCCCAAGACACGTTTCCGACCGGGCGT
>JBDTMQ010000524.1:0-3687 GCA_039934155.1 Acidobacteriota bacterium
GGAACATTTAATCCGTAACTGTCGCGGACGGTCCCGGCGATAGCGACTTCTTTATTCTGATATTTCGAAGGGTTAGCCTGAATGTCAGCGATACTCACCCGTTTAGGGCATGCGACGGCCAAAAACGCTATTGTGATCAAAGCGGCGGACAAATACACTCTCGAATAAATTGCCATACTTACTCCTTTACCTGATTTCCGGGAAGAGATCGACCAACCCTTAAAGATTCAATTATTTGCGCAAAGTTTGCCAACTAATATCAGATGAGTTGTTTGCGAATGCAGCCGATATCTGACATTCTTTGGCTAAATAAGAACTGATCCGCTGCGGAGCAAAATGGCGATCCCCAACCGAGACGATGCGGCCGACCGTTTAAGATTCCTTTCGAGCCACACCCGTTCGATCTGGCACGAGAAAAAGGCCGCCGATCTGTACGAACGATGGTATTTTGACGCGCTGTCTGATGATGGGACCCAGGCCCTGACCATAATCTTCAGCGACGATCTAAAACCAGATGCAGCTCTTGGACGGTCAACCCTGACCGGGCGCACACCTTTTGTATCGTTTGCCTACTATCTCGATGGAAAACTCGCTTTTGGCTGTGATCGCGAGTTTGAGGAGAGACAATTCAAGGCCCAAACCGGCAGGCACGAATGCAGGATCGGCGAGTCTGGTTTTGCGTTCGATCGTATCGAATACGGCTCCGGATATCTTTTGAACGTGGATCTTCCGCTTGCCGGCGGGCGTCATATTGAAGCAAGCCTCGAATGGCTCTCGCTCGAATCGGATCTATTGGACATCGACACTACAGTTGGCTCCCGCTGGTGGAACATGGTCGCGCCCAGGTCCGACGTGTCAGGCAGGATCAGCGTATTTGGTAAAACAGATGAGAACCCTGTTCAATTTCATTTTCGCGGGACCGGTTACCACGATCATTTGATCGATAGACGAGGGTACGGCGCACAGCCCGCCGAGCGATCGTGGGGACGCTCCCATTTTACTGACGCAACAGCCGTTTTCTACCTTTTCCGTAATACGGTGGATGACAGCATTCGATCGGGGCTAAAGGTCGTCAAGGACGGTCAGCTGCGCTCGTACACTACCCAATGTGAAGAAACCCATTTTGTGCGGGACCGCTCCGGTGTTCGATATCCTGCTCGATTAACATTTTCATCGGCCGACAATACTCAACTCGTTGTAAAGCATGCCCAAGTTTTGGAATCCCATTCTTGTTTCCTGAGGGCGTTGAGCGAGGTAACGCTGACGCTGTCTGATGGCGAACGGCGAAGCTCACAGGGAATTAACGAGTTCCGCGCACCAAAAGCTCCCGGAAATCGGTGGATGAATTGGCTAAATGACCGGAGATCCGGACGAAAAGGAAAGTCCTCGCTCGCGCCTCGGCAAAATGACTGAAGTACCTTTACATGATAAAATTAGGGGTTATACAGCAGAAACTTCTTATCAGAGTTCGTTACATTGATAATGCATCGACAGGTGGACCAAATGACTCATAATTTATTTGAAACGCACCAAAAATTCCTTACGGGCGACGGCACAGACGCCGGTTTTTTCTCACTTCCTCAACTTGAAAAGGCCGGATTGGGAAAGGTCTCGCGGCTCCCGGTCTCGATACGCGTCGTGCTCGAATCGGTACTTCGCAACTTCGATAACGGACGCAAAATTAGCGAAGAAAATATCCGATCGCTGGCGGGGTGGCGGGCCGAGGCCGAGCGTACCGAAGAAGTTCCTTTCGTCGTCGCACGAGTGCTGCTGCAGGATTTTACAGGCGTGCCGCTTTTGGTGGATCTGGCTGCGATGCGCTCGGCGGTCGCGAGGCTAGGAAAGGATCCAGGTGTTATCGAACCGCTGGTACCGGTCGATCTGGTTATCGATCATTCGGTGCAAGTTGATTTTTCGGGCAGCGAAGCGGCCTATCAAAAGAATATGGAGATGGAGTTTCGCCGAAATGAGCAGCGTTACCGCTTTCTTAAGTGGGGAACTCAGGCGTTCAATGGATTTAGCGTAATACCGCCGGGAATCGGCATCGTCCATCAGGTCAATCTGGAGTATTTGGCCAAGGGTGTGTTCGAACGTGGCGGAATATATTTTCCGGATTCGCTGGTTGGTACGGACTCTCACACGACAATGATCAACGGATTAGGCATCGTCGGCTGGGGGGTTGGCGGGATCGAAGCCGAGGCGGGCATGCTGGGCCAGCCGGTCTATTTCCTTACGCCGGATGTCGTTGGGGTCCATTTGAAAGGAACGCTGCCGCAGGGAGCAACGGCAACTGACCTCGTTCTGAGGATAACTGAGATGCTCCGTAAAGCGAATGTAGTAGGCAAATTTGTGGAGTTCTTCGGCGACGGAGCTGCGGCCCTTAATGCGACCGATCGCGCGACGATCGCTAATATGTCTCCGGAATACGGCGCCACGATGGGATTTTTCCCGACAGACGAAAAAACGCTTGAATATTTTGCGGCGACTGGGAGATCCGAAAAGCACATAGACACAATTCGTAATTACTATAAAGCTCAAGACATGTTCGGAATGCCCGTCGAAGGCGAACTCGACTATTCCACCTTAGTTCATCTTGAACTGGAAACGGTAACGCCGTCCGTTGCGGGCCCGAAACGTCCTCAGGATCGGATCGAGCTTTCAAATCTCGACGACCGGTTCATTGAACTGTTTACAAAGCCGATCAGCGACGGCGGATATGGAAAGCAGGCCGAAGATCTCGAAAAGCGTTTTCTGGTCACTTTAGGCGGTGAAGCGTCGGTTATTGTCGAGGGCGGGGGCGACCAGAACTCGCGTTCGATCCCGCTGCCGGTGCTGGGTCAGGAGGTTAGCTCAAAGAATACGAATGTCACGACCGAGGTTGAGATGATCAATAACCGTCCCACCCCCGATAGGGTTTATGAAAGCAGAACTGGTGGCACGACCTCAACCACGATCGGCAGCGGCGATGTTGTCATAGCGGCGATCACTTCCTGCACAAATACCTCAAATCCGTCGGTCATGATCGCGGCAGGCATCGTTGCAAAAAAAGCCGTCGAAATGGGAATGAAAGTGCCGCCGTATGTAAAAACATCGCTTGCGCCCGGATCACGCGTGGTCACCGAATATCTCGAAAGGACAGGACTCCAGCCGTACTTGAACGAATTAGGGTTCGATCTTGTAGGATATGGCTGCACGACCTGTATCGGCAATTCCGGCCCGCTTGATCCGGGGATCGAGGATGAGATCGTTGAAAACGATCTCATCGCGGCGTCAGTTCTTTCCGGGAATCGCAATTTTGAGGCTCGCGTCCACCAAAATGTAAAAGCGAATTTCCTGATGTCGCCACCGCTTGTCGTTGCCTACGCATTGGCAGGTACCGTCTTAAAGGACGTTCAGCTCGATCCGATCAGCCAGGATAAAGACGGCAACGATGTCTTTTTGAAGGATATTTGGGCCTCTCTGGACGAAGTAAAAGAATTGCTCAAGATAGCGTTCGATCCGGAAACTTATAAGCGGCTTTACAGTGAGTTTGCAGAGAAAAATCCCCTCTGGAACGATATTGCGTCTAGCTCGGGTCAGCTCTACGAGTGGGACACAAACTCTACTTATATCCAGGAACCACCATATTTTAATGGCTTTTCAATGGAAACCGGAAGTTTTTCGGACTTTAGTGGAGCTAGGGCATTG
>JBDTMQ010000525.1:0-7386 GCA_039934155.1 Acidobacteriota bacterium
ACCCAGGCGCCTGTAAGGGCGAGGCCCTCCATCACGAGTCGCGTGCCCTCGATGACCGGCGCCGATGTCTCAAAATTCTGGAGCCGATAAAACTGACCGGGCTCGAATTTTCGAGCCTGCAGCGGAGCCTTGACCACGACATCGACGATGGTAGGAGTAAGGCGTTCTACCTTCACGACAAAGGCCCGCAGCTGCTCGTCAAGTGTTGACTCGAGATCGTCAAAGATCTTATCGCGTTCAGCCTGGTGAAGAGACCCGCGGGTAGCCAGTTCGTCGGCAAAGATCTCGACCACACGTTTGTAACCATGCTTTGCCGAGGCCATTGCTCTAACGACATTCCCTGCATATTGCGGGTGGTTGTCGCCGTAATATGAAATAAAACGGCCGTCCGATTCGTAGGACGTAAAGAACCCTGTCTCACCTTTTGCGGCTTCTACGACATGAAACTCTTCGTCGTCGCCGCGCTCTATCTTGTGCGGAAGGAAAAACTGCCGCCATTCATCCAGCTTGAATGTGCCGGGCTTTTCTTTTTCGTAAATGACGTTTGGCGAGGTGCCGGCCGCGACACAAACCGTGCGAGCCGGGAATTCGACCATTTCGCCCGTTTTTTCAAATTTTCCGGTATCGGCAGCGTAATTCAAACGCTCAAATATAAGTGCTTTTACTGCATTGAACTCGTCGGGCACCGCCTCGGCCGGATTCATGCATTCGACAAAATCTATCCCTTCTTCGAGCGCCTTTTGTACTTCTTCGTGATTCAAGCGATAGGCCGGCGAATCCTGCAGACGCTTGCGATAGATAAGGGAAACGCCGCCCCAGGAATGAACAAGCGGGATGAAATTCGGCTCTTCGCCGGCATTTGCCGCACGCTCACGTTCCTTTCTAATTTCATTACCATGCGCGAGAAATTCCTCTAAAACCTCCAACTCCTCGGCATCGAATTTTGCGCGCACCTCCGATTCGCCAAAGTCTGAGACGATCTGTTCGTATTTAGCGAGCATCTTTTCGACCTGTACCGGATAATAGGCGAACAATTCTGTAGCGGTATCGATGCCCGTTAGACCGCCGCCGATCACCACAGCCGGAAGCCGGACCTGAAGATTAGAAAGGGTGTCTTTCTTAAAAGCGCCTGTGAGCTGCAGGGCCATTAGAAAATCCGAGGCCTGACGAATACCGCGGATGAGGTTGTTCTTCATCGGAACTATCGTCGGCCGGCCGGCACCCGTGGCGATAGCGATATGGTCAAAACCGTAGCTCCAGGCATCCTCAATGGTCAGGGTACCGCCAAAGCGAACACCGCCATAGGCGCGAAAGCGCTTGCGCCTGGTTAGCATCAACTGGACCATCGTCAGAAAATTCTTGTCCCATCTGACCGTAATGCCGTATTCAGAAACTCCGCCGAACCCGGACAAGATCCTTTCGTCCAACTGCTCGGTTATTTCGGCGATGTCACGTATCGGTTTAGGACTCAGGCGGCCGAGATCACCCGTCCAATCTGTCGGCAGCGGCTCGATCTTTAATCCATCGATCCCGATCACGCCGAAGCCCTCGTTCAAAAGATATTGAGAAAGTGTATAACCCGCGGGCCCGAGACCAACCACCATAACGTTTTTGCCGTTATATGGAAGCGCATATGGGCGTTGGGCGTTGAGCGGATTCCAACGCGTAAGCAGACTGTAGATCTCAAAACCAAAGGGAAGCTTCAACACATCGGTCAACGAGGCAGTTTCAGCAAGCGGAATATTGACGGGCTCCTGCTTCTGGAAAATGCAGCCCTTCATGCAGTCGTTACAAATGCGGTGGCCAGTTCCCGCACACATCGGATTATCGATAGTTACGAGCGCGAGCGATGCAATAGAATCGCCTTGCCTTTTCAGCAAGTGCATCTCTGAGATCTTTTCGTCCAGCGGACATCCGTCGGTCTTGATGCCAAGCGGATTTCGTTTTACCGATCCGTCGGTTTCGTGTAGGCCGGTCGAACACGAATCTTTGTCGCGCTCATGGCAAATGAGGCAATAATGAACCTCGGCAAGAGAGTCTCGCATCGTACCGCGATCGTCGGTCAGCTTAAAACCGTCGCGCCGGCGAAGCTCGCTTTCAGCACCGCGCATTACATTAGGCCGCCGCTCGATCGGATGGATCAGATGTACGAGATTTTGGTAATCAAGCGGGTGAGGCGTTTTAAAACTCGTCCAGCGTTTCTCCTTTTTGTAAAATTCCCGCGACGACCAGGCTTCGATCAATTGCAGTGCGGCCTTTACCACAAGCAGATCACCGGTAAATTCATTCTCTAAAATGAACCGGCTGAACACCTTCCCAAATAAAGTATCTTTCAGTTTTTCAAAGCCGGAGTTGAGCCTATTGAGGGTGTCAGTCACCGCGATCGGCACTTCGGTCTCTTTTGCAAGTACTTCTTCGGCGTCCAGCAGACGTGCCGTGATCTCAGCGATCGCTAATTCCTGGTCCTGGAGCAGGGTTTCGTCAAATATCTTGTTTCGCAGGTCGCTCAGTGCACGATCCAGGTCCGCAAAAAAAGAGTCGTCGATGTCCTGCGCCTTATAACGTTTGATAGCTCGCCGCTGAACAAAGAACTTGAATCGCCAGACCGGATCCTGCCGCAGGACAGCTTTTTCAAGTTCATCCCGGTCACTGCCGATCCCGAACATCCGTGCGATAAAATCCGATAAATAAGGCGCTGAATCGGTAAGGATCTTGGATTCGACACGTTTCTCAAACCCGGCGCCGTCGGCGCGGATGTATTTCGTTAATGCTGAGTGAACCACCGGCTCTTTTTCGGACAGATCGGCGTAAAACTTCTCCGCCAACTCTCTTAATTTAACGGCGTCGTAGAGATCCGAATATCGAAAGCCGACGATTCCGAGATCGAAATCAAAGTCGGCGGCAGCAGTGGGCTCGGCCCTGTCGGGTAATGCGGTCATATAAGTGCGTTTTTGCATGATTTACATAACAAAATGCAAACAGACATTATATCATTCGGCGATAGGGCCAAACAAAGTCGGCGCCGGCTTGGATCGCCGGCGATCTGCCATAATTACCGCGAACGAACTAAAAATCCGTGAAAATTGCCGCTGAATGTGGTATAAAGCAAGTTTGCGTTCGTTATTTGCAACGTTATCGACAAGTGACACCCGAGTAGTATGGAACAGGATCAGCGATTGACCCCGGTGCCTAAGCGCCTAGACATCAGAAAAACGCCCAGCGAATACCCGGCACCGTATCCGGGTATTTACGACGATGACGTCACTGAAGGCCGACGTTCGCTGCAGCAATATTTCAATTTAATCTATAAGAGACTGCCGATCATATTGGCATTATGTATCGTTACGACTGCCGCGGCGGCCGTTTATATGTATTCCCAGCCGTCGGAATTCCAATCCTCGACCGAGCTGATCATCGAGCCGCGTCGGCCAAAGCTGCAGTCAAAAGAATCGATCAACATTAACTTTGGCAACGACATAAATTACTACAATACTCAGATCAAGCTTTTGCAAAACACCGACTTGATGAAAGAGGTCGTTTTACGGCTTGGCCTTTATCGCGAACCTAACTTGTTCGACGAACGCGGGAAAGGATTATTCGCCGGGATCAGATCGATATTTTCAAGCAAAACGCCGAACGCTGTCTCTGACAATGCAATGCCGGTCTTGACTGACGTACCCTCGGGTCAGGAAAACAAGGTCACCGTTCAGCTTACTCCGGAGGAAAAGGTCAGGGTCGAGCAGTACGCCTCGCGGTTGGTCGGACAGCTGTCGGTCGACGATAAGGACCGGACGAACCTCGTGAATGTCAGCATCCGGACCCATGACCCGAATCTTTCGGCAAAGGTCGCCGACATGGTGGGCGATGTCTTTATCGACCAGGACGCCGAACGCGAGACCAAGGGCGCAAGAGAGGCATATAACGACCTGACCAAATCGATCGAGGCCGTTAAGGCGTCGATCAGCCAACAGGAAGCCGAGCTCATCGATTACATGCGCTCGCGTGACATGCCGCTGCAGGAGAAAGGCCAGGACCTGTCGGCATCGCGGCTCCAGGGAATGAGCGAAGCTTGGCTCAAAGCAATGGAAGACCGCCGGCAGCTCGAGGCTCGATATAACTCAGCGCTTCAGGCCAGCAACCGGGGTGAGGGAATGAACATTCCCGACCTATACGAGAACAAGATCTTTCAGGACACAATGCGGCTGAACACCGAGCGAAAGGCGAAGCTGCAGGACCAGATACGCGAGATCGATAAACAGATCCAACAGGCCGAGGCCGACAAGGCGAACGATGCGGTCAAGTACACAGACGAAAATCCCAAGATCAAGGCTTGGGTGGCAAGGATCGAATCATTAAAGGCGACAAAAAAAGAAACTGAAGAAGAAGTGTCAAAGATCATCGAGCGCGATCAGAAAAAGATCGAACAGGAAGCTGTTGGCGGCGCTCTGGTAAGCTTGAAATCCCGGCTCGACGCGGCCCGTAAACAAGAAGGGCAGGCACTGGCCACCTATGAGCAGGAATCGGTCCAGGCGAATCTACAGGGACAGGCACTGACGAAGTTGACGACGCTCAATCGTGAGCTGAGCACCAACCGAAATCTGTTGGATATTTACACTCAGCGGCAGAAAGAACAGGAATTGATGATCGCCAGCGGCCGCCCTGACAACATCAAGATAACGGCCCATGCCGTTGCTAATCCAAACCCGATCGGCCCACAGCGAAAACGGAACATCCTCGTTGCGTTTCTGGTCTCGCTCGCCGCCGGCATCGGTCTCGCATTTCTCCTCGACTACCTCGATGATTCGGTCAAATCATCT
Source organism: Acidobacteriota bacterium (assembly GCA_039934155.1). Lineage (GTDB taxonomy): Bacteria > Acidobacteriota > Blastocatellia > Pyrinomonadales > Pyrinomonadaceae > OLB17. The sequence continues at coordinate 4,818 of JBDTMQ010000525.1, forward strand.
GACGACATCGGCCGCCATCTCGGTCTGCCGACATTAGCACTCATTCCGCATTACTTCGGTAATGACAAGAGCCGGCTGAGGTTAGCGGCCGCCAACGGGAACGGGCACCTGATCGGAGCCGGCGCGACCGCCGGACTGATCACACTCGAAGAGCGCCATTCGCCAATGGCTGAGGCTTATCGGCATTTGCGCACATCGCTCTTGTTCTCATCGGCCGGCAAACCGCCGCAATCGATACTTATCACCTCGTCACAGCCGTCTGAAGGAAAGACGACGACCGCGATCAATACGGCCGTCACACTGGCACAATCCGATGCCGAGGTGGTCATCGTCGACTGTGATCTTCGTCGCCCGCGTCTGCATAGCTACTTCGACCTGGAAAATACGCAAGGCCTCACAAATTATCTTTCGGGCGAAAGAAACACCGAGAATCTGATCCGCAGCTGCCGTGATCTGCCGCGACTGAAAGTGATCACGAGCGGACCGATCCCGCCGAATCCGGCCGAGCTTTTAAGCTCAAATGAAATGAAGAACCTTCTTCAATTCCTTCGCGGGCGGTTCAAGCACATAATCATCGATTCGCCGCCTGCGATCTCGTTCACCGACGCGGCGATCCTGGCGACGGTTGTTGATGGTGTTGTTCTGGTCGCAATGTCGGGCAAGAGCTCGATCCATTTGATGCGGCGATTCAAACAGCGTCTCGGCAATCTCGGTGCCCGCATTTACGGCGTCGTCCTGAACGGCATAACCGCCGGTTCGGTCGAATACGAATATTACGGGACCGGATATTACGATTACTACGCCAAGGGTGATGCCGACACCTCGACGCCGCATATGGATGAGGTCGTGCCGACCGCTGAACCCAAAGAATAACGTTTACTGGTTTTTCAAATAGCTCTCGAGAGCCTCGTGCCAATGCCTGAGCGGCGACAGTCCGAGGCTCTCTGTACGTTTGCACGCAAGTTTCGAATTCAGAGGACGGCGTGCCGGGCGGCCCAATTCCGAGTCACAGATCGGGTGGATCAGATCTGGATCGCGGCCGGTTATTTCAGCCGCTTTTACCGCAAAATCGAGATAGCTCGCGCCGTCGCCTGAATTGGTAATGTGAAAGATCCCCGAATTATCGGCAACTGCCAACTCTCTCAGCCGGCGGGCGAGATCGATCGCATATGTCGGCGTGCCGTAAGCGTCGCTGATCGCTTTTATTTCCTTGCCCGCGGATAAGAATTCACCGATACGGCTTAGAAAATTTCGTCCGCCGAGTCCAAAGATCCATCCCGTCCGTACGGCGATCGAGTCGCTGTTCTCCGCCATCGCCGCCATTTCACCTTGCAGCTTGCTTTGACCGTAAACGGACAACGGCCGCGGCTCGTCAAACTCGGTGTAAAATCCGCCGGATGCTCCATCAAATACATAATCGGTGGAGATGGAAACGAATTTGGCCCCCGAAAGATTGGCCGATGCAGCCAGATTTCTGACGCCGTCAACGTTCACCCGGATGGCCGTCGCAGGATCATTTTCTGCTGAGTCGACATCTGTAAAAGCCGCACAGTTGATAACCGCATCGGGCGTTTCAGACGAAAAACAGGCTTCGACCGCGTTTTGATCGGTGATATCAAGCTGATGTCGGGTCAGCGCCGTGACATGGTCGCCGAGCTCGCGGCAATGCGCGGCGCATGCACCTGCAACCATTCCGGCGGCACCTGTGATCAATATCTTCAAGCGAGTTAGGCGCCCTCGATGCGGCGCATTTGTTTGAGAAGCGAGTCGGCAAGCTTTCGCGGCGAATCGATGTTTTTCAGGACGATCTTTCCGCCGTCCTCGCTGGCATTGTCGATCACGACATCGCCGACGCCGAGCAGCCGCTGAGCGACGGTCGTCCTGACCGTGACATCCTGTATCCGGCGAAGCGGAATATTCTGTGTCGAGCGCGAGATAAAGCCCGAATCGATCTCGACCGTCGAGTCGGTCAGTGAGTATTTAACTAATTTTTGTCTAATGTGATAAAACGCGGGGATCAGCAGCAGAGCCATTCCGATCAAAATGGCAACGGGTATCGAAACGATCTGGACAACGCTGAAAAGTGCCGCCACCGCGAATGCGCCCGCAACGGCCGCCGCATAACCGAGCTTTACAAAGAAAAGTGTCGGGCTGACCGATAAAAGCGGTGTTTCGGCGTCGGGCTCATCTCTGACTGTCTCGCGCCGGGCGACACGCGTTTCATCCTCGTGCTCAAGCAGCGTTCCGCATTTTTGGCAGAAAACCGCGTCATCAGCATTTTCCCTTCCGCATTTTGAACAGTAGATCATTTAATTTAGGTCCTCGTCGGCCAGAAAGATTTTCTTAACAGGACCCCGCATTTTTAACACGGTTCGCGTTACGCTTTCAAACTGACCCTGAATGGCAGGGGCAAAGACAACGACGTATCTGCAGACCGCGATCCGCGATCATCGTGGACCCGCGACTTGGGTCGCGGCAATGCACAACCTCGCGCGTTTGCAAAAGCCCACGCTTATGCAGAAGTCCGCGCGTCAGCAAGGGCGTAATTAGCATAACCGCCCAACCCCGC